>JAEOTK010000078.1 GCA_016839875.1 Candidatus Heimdallarchaeota archaeon | reverse complement strand
TTACACATACTTTTGGTTCATCAGTAATCTTTTCTGTTCCAAGTGGATAAAGAACAAAAATCAGTAATTCCATATTACTCAGAGTTTTATATTTAGCACAAGAGGATAACCAGTTTCCTTCTCCTATTTCTTTATGTTCTTGGTGTAACTTGATATTGAGAGCATTCAACATTTCAACAGCTTTTATAGAATCATCAAGGGATAGAGATTTACAATCTGTCTGTTCAAATAGCTCTATAGCAAATTGTTGGTAATGTCTATCTTCTGACTTCAATCGTCCAGCTTTAAAACCGTCTTCCAATTTCTGAAATTTATCGTACTGCTCGTGAATAGTCATAAAGTGTACATGTAGTTTAGATTTATAATTCTTTGCTACTAATTTCTATTCTCGTACAAATGCATAGAACTTGAATTTCCTTCTCAGCAAAGGAATAAGTGAAAATTATGGGATCTTCTAAAGGATATGGATCAGTATTATTTGCATCACCAAGAATATCATAGGTAAGAGATGCATTCCATCCGTACCAGAAGTTGCCAGCTAGAGCAACATCATCATACCATCTATTTTCAAATCCATTATCCCTTGCCTGTGATGTTTCAATTTTATTATTAAAATAAAATGAATTATGATGAATGACGTTCAGGTTACCATCATCTATATCGATTCCCTCATCTGTACTGTTGCTGATTTCATTGAAAACAATCAGATTACTGTTGCTGTTTGAGTAGATATATGCACCTCTAACATTTTTTGAAATGATATTCGATACTATTTGATTGCTTGAAGAGTTTTTGAAATTTATACCTATTCCGTTTTGTTGTATCGTACAACCGTTTATAGAATTACTATTAGAATCAAATAATGATATACCGATTCGAATACTAGTTCTGAAAACAGAGTCTGTTATTTCACAATTAAAACTGTCAAATAGACCTATACTGAATTGATATGAGTTCTTCACAATATTGCTAGAAACCAAGCATCTCTCAGAGAGATCTATTTCAATTCCTCCAGATGTTTTCTTAATTTCATTGCCTATTACATTTACTGATTCAGAATTGGAAATGACTATTCCTCTATCTGCATGACCTTCACGATCATCTGCTAGTAAATACCTTGAGATCATATTATAACTTACATTGCAGTTATTGGATTCAAGTATCGTAATACCTAGCTTATTGTTATAACAAGTGTTATTGTATACTTCTATTCCATCACTTGAAACAATCTTGATTCCTTCTAAAGAATGGCTGACACATGTGTTGTTGTATATTTTTGCAGTCCCTGCAGCTATATTGTTTATTCTAATCCCATTAAAGAAATTACCAACTAAATAGCAATTTCTAATAACAAAATACTGAGTGGTATGTTCAATAGATATTCCTCTTTTCATCGATTCGATTACTTCTATATTTTCAATCAAAAATGGACTTTCTTCAGTTCCTTCTCCAGCAAACTTGTATTTTTTGAAGTCTTTGTCTGATTCAATTTGAATATATCCTGATGTATCTCTAGTTAAAGTGAAAGGTAAAACTATTGTTAGTACAAGAAAAACGAACATTATAGAATATGCTATCAATCTTTCATGTTGTACTGTTTTACTCATCAAGATACACCTCTACAGGTCTTTGGTAACATAAGCAAATATATGATTTGCCTTTTAACCAACATTGCGTTAAGGTTAGTATATAGGAAGCTCGTCCAACTAATAAGGTGGGGTGGAGAAATAAAATTTTCGTGAAATTCTTGATGTATCTTACAAGAAGGTGGTTGGTAAAAATGATAGTTTTTCTAGTTTCTAAGTGGTTTTATTTTTTTGCACTATTTTTGTTAAATTATCATTTTCTGGAATTTGAGTTAAAAATAAAACATCATAAAAGTGATTAGAATTCCCGACATTTTTGCTTTACATTTAAAAACCAAGGATATAATTTATATAGTAGATTGAAAAGTCGTCTTTGTTAAGGTTCAATCTTAGTTACAAATAGGGTTCGATTATGAGCGTAGACAATTACATAAAACGATTCGAAAAAGGTGAAGATATTCATCTTATCTTGAGTGGATTAAAGAATGAGGATGCTTCTGAAGTTGAATCTGCTTTCTCTGCTTTTACAAAAATAGGTATACCTGTAATTGAACCACTTATTGATACTCTTAAAGATGAAGATAAAGATGTCCGTTATATAGCTGCTCAGGCTTTAGAAGAGATTGGCTACAAAGCTGTTGATCCACTTATCATTGAACTAGGTAATAATCAAAGTACAGTTCGATTATGTGCAGCAGAAACTCTTGGTAAAATTGGCAGCTCAAAAGCTATAGAACCACTTATAGCTACACTCAAAGATGAGAAAGAAGATGAGATTGTTCGTGAGTATGCTGTATACGCATTAGAAAGAATAGGTAAACCTGCTGCGAAAGCATTGATTAAAGCTCTCAAAGATTTAAGGGATCCATCTGCAATCGCACCTTTATCCGCAGCTTTGTTTTATGAAGAACAAGAAGTTAGAGAAACAGCTGTTCAACTAGTTTCAAGTTATTCAAATATCTATATGACATATGGAGAGATAAAATCTATTCTAAGGAAGGATCACTCTAAAATACCTAATGCTTCTTCTTATCTAATAGATATTAAACTATTAAAGAATCTTAAAGGTCCCAATAAGAAAAGATATACACAAAAAACTTTGTCCGATTTCTTAAAATAGTTTCTTTCTTTATCATGATGTTGCAGAAACTTTCTCTTTTTTACGTTTTAATAAATCAACAAAAGCTTCCAATCTTGTTTGATAACCTACTTCTGCTGTATGCTCATCAACGACTAGAGATAAGAAAGGTAAATTGTATTCTCTGCTAACTTGAGGAGCAATGCTTCGAGTTATTATTTCAGGCATACAAGTAAAGGGGTATAAGTGAACCAAACCATCCCATTTTTTCTTTTTATAAAGAATTATATCCCCTATATTTTCTTGAGCATCTCCTCCACATCTATACCCAATATATGGTTTAGCTACTTTTCGAGCTTTTTTAAAGTGTAGAGTTTTAAATGGATTAATTTTTCTTCCAAAATCGATAAATGTTCCAAAAGAAACACAATTTTTAGTAATCACACCTAATTCATTTAATTTCCTATGAACATCTAGATTTAAAGTAGGTTCCAGAGCAACATAAATCTCTCCACATACACCGATTTTGAGAGCTTCTTTTTCCTTTCTCTTGTCGATCTCTATTGTTTTAGCAAACAAATCAGGAAGTTTTTTACCATATTCTCTCAATTTTCTTAAACCTTTTATCTCCACAATATTTCTATGAGCTTCATCTGCGAGTCTGTCTGCTTGATTCTTCTCTATCTCTAAGGTTCTATATTTGAATTGTAATTCATCTACGAATTCAATATATCTTGTTTTGATCCAGGTGGTTCTGAAAGCTTTGATTGTTTCCCAAAGGGTGCAATTATTACTTTCAGCTTGTAATGATCTAACCAGTCCCAACGGTTTATCATAAATGGGTATTGGAACAAATCTAAAATCATAACCTAGATCTTTTAAAATTAATTCTTGAACAGGCCAATAAAGTCCAAAACGACAATACATATTTCCACCTCCTATTCCAAGCTCATCAGCTCCTTGTTCTAACATCTCTATGAAAGTTCCAAGAGTTAATTTGAAGGGAGTACAAACAAATTCTGGTGAATATCTTGAACCAAGTTCGGATGTTCTTTTGGTAGGTTTCTTTGGAAGTATAATATCTGTTCTACCAAGTTCTCTAAGAACTATCTCAAAAACATATGTTAAAGAACCAAAGTGTGGATAGGTTATGGGCATTTTAATTCTTCCTCTCTATCATATCAAGAAATGCTTCTATACGTGTTATAAACCCTCCTTCAGATGTTAGTTCATCTATAACCAGTTGTAGAAGTGGTGCGCTTTGTAATCTTCTTGAATATCTTGAAGCTAATTCCAAAACTATAGAATCTGGACCGCAGCTGAAAATTGCTAGTTGAATTATTCCATCTATTATGTTATTTTCTAGAAAATACATTATTGTTCCAAGAATCTCTCTTTCATAATTGAAATATAAATTATAGTGAAGCTTCTCCATCTGATTTTCAATTACATGTCTAGGCATCTGTTCAGAAGTAATGATATCTACACTTCTTGTGGATAATACCTCCCTTATATCATGACATGATATTTTATCATTTAGTACATAAGGGTGACCTACTAGAGCAATTTTAAGTGGTTTTTTTCTGTTTTCAATAACAGGTTTGTCATTGAGATATATTTCAGAGTTTACCCATCTCTCTAATAATTCTGTAGAAATATGTATTTGCTCTTCATGCTCTCTTTGAGCTTTAAAAGCTCTATAACCTGCTTTTAAGATTTTTAAGGGATTATATGTGAATTTAAAACCAATTTTAAATATAATTATAAGAAGCTGTTTCTTTCCATGATTTGCCTTAGCCTTTGAGAAATAAGGTTTTAAGATTTCAGGAAAATCAGGAAAGAGAGAATCTAATACATCAGCAAGACCAATGAACTTAGGACACCCAACATTAACTTCGTGATCACTGCCAAGTCTGGGAATAAAGAGATAATCCACTTTATCTTTTAGATAGAT
>JAEOTK010000013.1 GCA_016839875.1 Candidatus Heimdallarchaeota archaeon | reverse complement strand
TGGGAATGATTGCCGGTATGTTGTCTCCCGCTGCACTTCCACCACCCTCATATATTAATGTATCAAACGCAGTAATTGTTTTTGATTTATATCATGGTGGATATCATACAACAGAATTTGACTTACAGCCTCTAGTTGATAATTTAACATTAGCTGGAAATGAAGTCATAATGCTGAATGATACTGGCGAGGACAAAAAATGGACATGGAGTATTCCAAATGAAGCATCAATTCTGTTCTTAACACAGAGTGATAATAACTACACTGATGCAGAATTAGTAGAAATCAAAAGATGGATGATGCTTGAAAACAGACTTTTAGTTGTTTCAGGTGACAGTGACTATGGTGGTTACTACTCAAACTATCCTCTCAATACAGTCTTAGATTACCTAGGCGCAATTGTTAGAATAGGTGGAACCTCAATCTCAGATCCTGTTGACAATGATGGTGCATCCTATCGTGTTGCAGCAGTAATCAGTGGTCATGCAGAGAATCCAACAGCAGATGACAGACCAGGTGTTGGTCAAGTCGGAACTGCATTAACTGCCGCTTGTGATGCTGGTATCATCTTACATGGTCCTACTGCAATTCTAGCTAACACATCTGCTGGATTAAAGGACATGAGATACATCAGTTTCCCAAGATTTGTTGAAACATTATGGTGGTATGGTGAAAATGCTACATCTGATGATTCAGACGTAAGTGATGGAGAATACGATCTTTATGCAGCTGATCCAGCTGATCAAGGATACTTCCCAGGTGTTGTATTTGAAGATCTAGTACACACATTAGATATTCATAGTTACGTTATAGCTGCAGGTGAAGCATTCTATACATTCTACAAATACATGTATAATATGTACACTGAAACTGGAGAATATAATGGTGGAGAACATTATGGTATGATGTTCACAAACAACATTATCAACTACTTCGGAATTCCAGTAATATCCGTAGATGACACACCATTTGCATTCCTGTTTGCAATTATACCACTAGTTGCAATTGGAGCAATATACGCACTAATTAGAAGAAAGAGATAAACTCTTTTCCTCTTTTTTTCTTTTATTTTTTACAAGAGTTCAAATAGTAGTATACTCTCATCTAAGATAGTTAAAAAAGATCAACATAACTCAAGTTGATGTGGATAAATAATAGAAGAAACCAGTTTTTCTAGGGTGACTAATTGTGACAATTATTTGGGGATATAGTGCTAATGAAGAATTGCCTAAAATCAAAGAATTAGGAAAAGAAATAACAGAAGCGAAACAAGTTTTTTCAGCACTGCTGTTCAAAGAAGGCATAAAAGGACTTGTTATCCGGATTGAATCAATTTTGGAAGAAACAGAAGCAATTTTACAATTAATAATCGATGGAGAAATCTGTCTTTCGGAAAATCTTCTACCTGCAGAACCAGGTGATTTTACTTTTGAGATGAAGGAAGTAATGTTTCCTGAAACAAAAATAGAAGCTGTTGTAAAAATAATCAAAGGGTGCATTCAATTACCAACTTCATCTATCGGAAACGGAATGGGTTTTCAGAAAAAGGATGACAATTTTCAACCAACTAAGCATCTAGGATTGGGTTTAATCATCAAATAAATTACAGATACTTTCTCATTGAAATTAATTTGGTTCCAAATCCATGTTTTTTATAGAAATTTAATCCCTGCTCATTATTGAAATGAACATATAGGGTTATACTATCAGCATCATTTTTTCTGGCAAAATCAAGCTCGAATCGTCTCATAAGAGCTGTTCCTATTCCTTTCCTTCTATAATTTTTTTTCACTGCTATGTCTGAAACATGAGCTACTTTCCTCTTCTTGAAGAAACCAGAGTGTTCTTTTGTATACCCGTAAACGAAACCAACTATATCATCTTTATTCAAAGCTACATAGAATGTTTGTGTTGGGTCACTAAAAGCAGATTTTAATACAAAACTAAAATTAACTTGACCTTCTGGATCTAGAGTAAATTCATCATCAAACTCTGTATGCCAGCTAATAATTTCGATCCAAATATCTACTATTTTATCAATATCTGATAGGATAAATTCACGGATTAGAAAAGATAAATCTGCTTTGATATTTTCTTCCATAGTCTCTAAAAATTTTGAGGAATTTTAATGCTTTACTTCTAAGCTATTTTAATTATATTCTGTGAAACGTAAGACTCTTGAACAATCTTTTTAATCGAATACAAAATATAGTTGTTCAAATACATATTACCAATACGTATTTGCAATGTTCGGTGGAACACTGATGCTTATAACAGATCAAAAAGAAGAGCCAACTTTGATAGACAGAGATCTTTCTGGAATGCTAAAATTTCGTGAGAAAAAATCCATAACGGACCTAGATTTGAAGAACAAGAGTGTCCTGGTTAGAGTAGATTTCAATGTACCATTGGATGAATATGGAAATATAACAGATTCTAGAAGAATAAGAATGACTCTACCTACAATTCATTACCTTCTAAATGAAAACTGCAAAATTATTCTGATATCTCACTTGGGACGACCTGGTGGTCAGAAGCAAACTGAATTAAAACTAGAACCTATCTATAAGAGATTAAAAGAATACTTACCTTTCATCAACATATTCCAAGCACCGGATTGTGTAGGTTCTGAAGTAGAAAATATGGTTAAGAATCTGAAAAAGGGTGAAATATTGCTATTAGAAAATCCACGATTTCATCCAGAAGAAAAAGATAATGATCCAGTCTTTGCAGGAAAACTTGCTGGCTTTGCAGACGTTTATGTTACTGATGCTTTTGCTACAGCTCATAGAAGACACTCGTCTACCTATGGCGTATGTCCCTATTTCAAACAAAAAGGATATGGATTTTTAATGGAAAGAGAGATGAAGTTTTTAACACATTGCATTGAAAAACCAAGACGTCCTTTTACGGTAATTTTGGGTGGAAAAAAAGTAGAAGACAAACTCGATGTTATTAGATATCTGATCGGATTAGCAGATAATGTTCTAATTGGTGGAGGAATGGCATATACCTTTCTTTTAGCTAAAGGGTATTCAATTGGTAAATCTGTACGTGATTTATCCAAACTCGATTATATAACTGAAAATCTGAAAGAAGCCAATAATTTCAGTACTAAAATCTACCTTCCACGCGATGTGGTTGTGTGTGATGAAATAGATTACCCAACTTTGATAAAAACAGTTCCAATAACAGAAATAGGAGAAGAACATGTTGGTGTCGACATCGGTGAAGAAACAATTGAGGTCTATAAGAAAATCTTGAGTGAATCCGAACAAGTTGTATGGCAAGGACCTCTTGGTGTTTTTGAGAAAAAAGAATTTGAAACCGGAACTAGAGAAATAGCTCGACATCTAATCGAGGAAGAGATTTACACAATAATCGGTGGTGGTGATTCTGCAGCAGCTTTCGAACAATTTGGTTTTCAAGATGAAGTCTCATTTATATCTACAGGTGGAGGAGCTAGTTTGGAAGTAATGAGAGGAGTTCTTCTACCTGCCATTGATTGCTTATCAGATAAATGATCATATCCAAATTCCGATTAGATAACAGATTAAAGCAATCAGTGATCCTGCAATGATGCTGAAAAGATTAACAACATCGTTTTGCATCCATTTCTTTCCTGAATGATATTCAGTCTTTTTCTGGCAATGAATGCTTTTTTCGGTGATTTTTTCGCATACAACACACTTATTGAGTTTTTGAATAGTACAAGCAAAAACACTATCGAGATAAGCACCAATTGTACCACCGATAGCTGCAGAGATAAGTAGTAACCAAATTGAAGTTGGCAATACATCATGTGAAGCAAGATTACTCTCTAATACACCTACACCTATTCCGATAAAACCGATTGTTAATGCACCAATTATAGAGGCTATTAAGCCTAATAATGATATTGCACCTGGGAATCCCTTTTCAACTTTGAGCCAAGGTTTTATTGATACTCTGGGATCTCTTTTCGACAATGATCCAATTTCAGTACCTAGTGTGTCCCCCAAACTTACAGCAATAGCTCCTGCTGCCATAACAGTGAATATAGGATTTTGAATCAAAACAAAAATAAAGGCTAATATAGCTGGTATAAGACTATTAACCATAGCTTGAATACTATCTCGAGCAGTACCTCCCTTCTCGAATTCTTGAGTGATAGTTTTCTTTTTCTTTTTACCAACAAAGGTAAAAGAACTTCCTAAGATAAAGAAAGAGAAATACATGAGTCCCCATGTCCAAGAACCTAATCCAAGTATTATGACACCAAAATAGAAACCTGCGATTGCACCATCCCATGTTAGAGCTTTGAAAATAATTCCAAGAGCTGCTAGAATTAATCCTCCTACCAATCCTGTAATAACAGCTCCTAGGCGTAAGGATGTTTCCAACCCTCCAAAATCTCCACTAAAATATCTAAATAATAGAAATAATGCAATTGCATTAAATGCTGGAACAGCTAAATTATCAAATCCTTTCGGTGTAATAGCTTCAACAATTGCAGTAATGAATCCCGTAAAAAGACCAATATAAATTGAAACAATTAGTGTCTGAGATAGAATTAAACAACTAATAGTAACAGCAAAGAAGGTTGCAAATGCTGCAGCCCAACTCCCCAAGAGTGTTTTAGTTCCACCAAAAATTGTATATGGCTTATCATTACCAAATTTTGAACCAACAACAGCACTAATACCATCCCCCCATACTAAAGGCATAAACGATCCAAAAAGTATGATATTATGTTGATTGATGGGCTCTCCTTGAACTTTTGGATAGAAGAGCGCTGCAACCAAAACTGTTAAAGCTATAGCATAAAAAACAGTTCCATAAGTATGTC
>JAEOTK010000077.1 GCA_016839875.1 Candidatus Heimdallarchaeota archaeon | reverse complement strand
TGGATCTATATAGGTGGTGTGAAAGTAGATACTACATCACAAGGAGAATATTCTCCCTTCGAAGGTAGTTATTTTCCAGAGACTTATGTAGGAAACCAATCGGTTACAGTAACAGCTTTCTTCATAAATTTCCTTCTTGAAGAAGAAACCATCTCTAAAACTGAATATTTCACAGTTAATACTTGTGATGATACTACAGATATTGAAACTATGAGAATTGATACACTTCAGAAAGATGAGAGTGGTAAAGGAACTTTAGATGGTGAAGGAGTGACTATTTGCCTTATAGATGATCATCTTGGGTGTGATACTTATGCTACTATGTTTCACAAATCGATGTATAGATCATGTAAAAACGAACTCTATGGAGACAATGATAGAAAATTCATCAATATATCATACTATGAAGATCCAGATGATGATGGAGATTTTGAAGAATATTGGGAACCTGAGACAAATACGAAGAAGGAAAGATGGGAAGAGATTTTCGATGAAAATGAAGATTACTACGACGCGATAAATGATGTTCATGGAACCTATTGTTTCGCTATATTAAGACAGATTGCTCCAGCAGCAAATTATATTTTCTTAGCAACTGAAGATAGTTTTAATAGAACCAAATCCGCAGTATTGTGGCTACAAGATAACCATGAATCACTAGGAATCGATATAATCAGTATGTCATGGGCAGGAACAAATTCTTCGATGTATGAACCTTTTGAAGATATGGCAGATGATGGTGTAATTGCTGTGAATTCAGCAGGTAATAGTGGTTTAAATAACTCTTTAGAAGAAAATGCGTATTATCCTGGATCATTCAATTTTTCTATTGGAGTAACTGGGGTTTTTGATGGTGAATATTCTGGAAATTCCACAAATAGATGGAAAAGAGATTTCAATGCTAATACAGGATGGGGTGTAGACATTGCTGCCATAAGTGATGCTACAAAAATAGATTGGGGACCAATACCTTATGAAGAAGAATTCTCTGGAACAAGTAACGCATGTCCAATGGTAGCAGGTATTATCGCTCTTTTAAAACAATACAGGAACAATTACAAATCTTCTGAAACATTTGATGTTTCATTGATCCATGATCTCTTTGAAGAAACTGGAGATCAACCTGGTTTTGCACCATCTTCCAATGTTACAGAAATCAGTGGTTATTTTAGCTATGTTAATGAGGAGTCTCCTTACTTTTACAAATTTCCATATGATGAAGATGCAGATTATGCAACCTATAATATTGGTTGGGGAATTATAGACGGGTACGAGATGTATCAATATTTCAGACAAAACTATTAATCAATCCTTTTCTTTTTTTTTCTGAAAGTTTAAATTCAGAAATACACGAACTGATATAACAGAATAACGAGAACAATTGGAGATTGAATGCCATGTTTTAATTATGTAGTAAACTGGATATCCTTCTTCGTTTTCTGAATTTGCAAATTGCAATTATCAAGAAGAAGAATGCAAGAGGAAAGAAAATAGGATTAGCAGTTTGATCTAAGGATGAAACTATTCTGGTTTCATTGTTGAATTCGAAATGATAGATTATACTGGTTTCATTGACATAGATGAACATTCTTTCAGTAACCACAGGAACAGGAACAGAACTACAATAGCCATAATCAAACCATAATTCATAAGTTCCATGAGGGAGACTCTTATTTTCATAATCGTAGATATCGAAAATATATTCAAAACTTCTATTTTTTACCCCTGGATTGATGAACTTTTCTCCTGAAGTAAACACGATAATAGTGAATTGTTCTACGACTAGAGATTTGTTTACTAGATTTGTTTTCAATCGAGGATAAGGGAAAATAGAACATCCATAAGTGACTTTTATTGATGATTGGGTGGGATTCTCAATCTGATATTTCAGTGTGAATATGAAACTAGTGTAATTATATCTATCATAGACTGGCATTGAAGGAGGGTAATTTGCATCAATAACCCTAATTATGAGATGGTCTTCTTCTGCATGGATTTGAATTGGTGTGAAAATAAATGCTGATAAAAAGATTAGAATAATTAATTTCCCTCTCAATCTTAGAAGCATTCGTTTAAAATTATCGCATTTATAAATAAAAATGTTTTTCAGAATCATTATCTCTGATATAAAATATAGTAATTACTATAAAAAGAAAGAGAAAATCATGAAGATATCTTGATCAAATAATATTTTATGTTTCCTTAAATAAAAATAGTAGGGTGTTTATTTTTCCATTCTTTTTCGAATTTCTACCTTCATACCATAAGAGTTATAAACATTTACTCAAGTTTTGTCTTGAATATACAAGTTTTAACTTGAATATGCGAGGTAACTTCAAAATGAAAGATTATTGGGATTACAAAAAATTTGGAGAAATAGAGGTTGATGGAAAGATTACAGGTTCTATCAAAGTAAAGTATGGTTTAGCTGATATGCTTAAAGGAGGAGTTGTAATGGATGTAACCAATGCTGAGCAAGCTCGTATTGCTGAAAAAGCTGGTGCTGTCTCTGTCATGGTTCTAGATAAACTCCCATATGATGTTCGAAAAGTTGGAGGTATTGCTCGAACTGCTAGTATTGAAAAAATCAAAGAAATTATGGCTGCAGTGAGTATTCCGATCATGGCAAAATGTAGAATAGGTCATACCTATGAAGCTAAAGTTCTGCAAGCTAGTGGCGTTGATATGCTTGATGAGAGTGAAGTACTCACACCTGCAGATGAAGAGAGACATATTTGGAAATGGCCTTTTCAAACACCTTTTGTTTGTGGTGCTAGAGATCTTGGTGAAGCTCTTCGAAGAATAGAGGAAGGCGCAGCTATGATTAGAACTAAGGGTGAACCAGGTACAGGTAATGTTGCTCATGCGATTAAACATATGCGTAAGTATCTGAACTCAATCGAGCATGCAAAGA
>JAEOTK010000076.1 GCA_016839875.1 Candidatus Heimdallarchaeota archaeon | reverse complement strand
TGTTTATTGTTTGACTTCTCATCCACTCTAGTGCTTCCACTGTTATCGTATTCACTTTTTCTTCCAAATTTGAACCATATCCTCCTATTTCGTATATATCTGATATGTATGACCATTCTTTTGTTCCGTTTTCATATTCAAATGTCGCATAATTCACTAACCTTAGGTGTACCAACTGTTTCATTCTTAACCCATCTATTGTTTTCTCACACCCATCATGCCACACCATTATTTTTCCTTTTACTCCCCTCGCCCAGCTATGGAATCTGAAATTCTTCAGTAATATTGATTTATCTATATTGCTTTGATCCCACACTTCAAACATGTCTCCATCTCCTTTCTTCTCCGCATCTAGTAATTCTGTAATCCATTTATTAAAAGCTCTCAGAAGGTTGTTGTGCTCATGTGCAATAATACTGAAAGCCATAGCTGCTGTTTCTTTATTCTTCTTGTAATCAAGAACATTGTATTCCGAATTCCATTGTCTAAGCCAATCAATTACATCAAGCGGATATCCTTTGTTTTTTAGATACTTTATCCACGCAATTCTTTGTTTATCTCTTGTATAACTATCTCTTTGATTAAATAGTTTTGCAGTCATTTCTATGTTATCTACTGACCATCCATTTTGGATAGACTCACCACTATCAAGTTGTGATTCTCCAACCTCGTTGTTGGTCTGTTCTATTTCTTCTAATGTGTTTGATGTTTTACACTCAGTGTATATTGGATTTAGCATTAAATAATGTCCTTCTTCTCCTATTTCACGAATTGCAGGATTATCAGTTCTTTCAAACATCTTTCTCCAATCAAAAACAAATCCCACTTTCTCTCCATCTATTTTGATTTTTTCACCATTTTCATCAATGAATATTATTATAGAGTAAGTCTGTACATTTGAATAGGTTTCTTCTAATTTATGAATAGGTATGTTATCAGTGCTTAATCTAGGCATCAAATTTAGTAAATTGCCGTGTTCATATATATAACTCAAACATGCATCATACATATTGTAGAATTGATTGTCAGATATACCTAGAATATGTCCAAGTTTTGCTATTTTAGGTAAACGTTTTTCAATGTCGACAATCAAATTATATAATTCAACAATTATCTTCTGTAATTCCTCAATTAAGTCGTTATCACCGTCTTTTATTGCTTTTTCTAATGCTTTCCATGCTTCCTCATAATCAAATGCATAATTGAGTAAATTCATCTTATCGATTTGAGTTGCTGATTTACCTTGTACACACCATTTACTTGCTACATGGTAAGACCTTCCTTCAAGAAAATGTTTATCTTTCAATTTTCCATGGCACTTACCTGTACCTTTTGCTTTTGATAAGTCATATTTTGTGTTTACGTAACCTCCATCTTCAAACACTGAAGTATAATGATAGGGTTCCATACCATAATACCAACTACTAAATTTCATCCATTCTTCAGTTAATTCTGGATTTGTATCAGATCCCATGAAATATCCATGAGTTGTTAATCCTCTACTTTTTCCTCCTGCCTTATAAAACTCATCAATGCAACCTTGTTCTATCATTTTTTGCTTTAATTTTGCAAAAAATTGTCTTTGGAGTTTCTCTTTCAAATCTAATGCCGTTTCTTCTAAATCAAAGATATGGTGTTTTAATTCTATCTCATTTGCTATATCATCTTGCCATTTTTTGAAATCTGTTCTTAACCAGTTTCGCCATTCCTCAGGTAATCCTTCACAATCTAATCGTACACTTAGATCACTCATCTGACAAAGTTGAGGTTCCAAAATGTTCTGTGTTAACCTACCTTTAAACGTATCTGAACCATCTGCCTTTCTAAAAGTAACTTCTATGTAGTCAATAGATTGTACTTGTTTTCCGTCTCTGATTAAAACTACGAACCCTTCATCTGTGAATTCATATAAACCTTCACTTGTTGTTTTTACTGCTGTGCATCTTCCCGTTAGTGCAAGTTCTTCCATTTGTAATTGCTTAATATTAGAAGTCATTATCCTATCAGTTTCTTTCTTGCACCAGTTTGCGTATTTAGTTACATCTCCTCCAAATTCATTATTCAATTTTGTACTTTTCCAAACTGGATCGTTATAAACTGCATGATAGTTCGATTGATAAACAATGTTGCTTCCACCATAAGTTACTCTTTCTACTTCATCATAGAATTTTGTCATTTTTGCTATTGCGTCTGTTGCTGTACTATCAAGACATTGAGTTGAGCGTAGATCATACCAATCATTTAACATAGAAATATCTGCTCGATGATATAAAAGATAATGTTCATCTCTGTATTTCTTATAATTGTGTATCTTTCTATCATTAATTAATTCTACAAAATCTTTTCTTTCAGCTACAGTTTGTATGTGATCAAATTTTCCATCTACTGAACCTTTCAAAGATTCTATCATAGTAACATATCTTATGTTATCATCAGTATCCATGAATCTAATAACCATACCATCATCAATCCCTACATTTGATCTTTTGTAAACTGAGGGATCTATCTCATTAAACATAGTTACTATCATTTCATTATTCTTGACGTCATCTCTAGATTTTATCATATCATATAGTTTGACTCTTGGATCTAGTGTATCATCAAAATTGACCATTCTATTTACTTTCATGTATTTTTCCCAAGTTTTTTTATTCCACCCATCTCCAACTTCTCTTTTATATATCCCTACTCTGTCTAACCAAGCTTTTGAATAGATATCTATGCTTTCTTGATACAAATCTTTATTATCAATCAAATGTGAACCTGCCATCTTCTTTATATTATTGTCAGGGATGTTATCCAAAATCTTTGAATGTCTAGATTTAATACTTAAACCAAATTCGGAAACAAGAAATTCTCGGTCTGCCTTATCTAATATCTTGAATAGTTCTGGTTCTTCTGATAATAGTTTTCTCCAGCTACCGCCATCTTCTTGAGTTAAGTCTTTAAGTAATTTTTGTAATTTTATGGAATTTGGATTATCAGTTAATCGCTGTAATCTCGAACCAACAACTATTTGTTCTAGAGATACTGTTCCAGAACCCCAATGCCAGTACATTCCCATATTGTAAGCGTCTGTTTGAAAATCAAGAATATCAATCTGATCTGCATTTTGAAAGAATTCCTCTGCTGGAGTATCATACAAAAATTTGGTTATCCCATCAGCTATTTCTTTTACTTCACTAGTAGCATAATTTACATCATTCCATTTTGAGGTATCAAGAAACATTGCTCTTCTCCAATCTTTTGCTTTTTTATACTCGAATGCTTCTCTGATTGGATTTGCTATCGTATCCTCGACTTCTATTCCACATACATCGTTTCTTATACATCCTGGTAAAAGGTCATTATCTGCTGCTTCATCTGTTGCTCCTTTCAGTTTTCTAATTTTTTCTCTAACAAATTCAGCAATTTCGTCTCTTAATCTTTCTTTTCTGAATTTTTTCATCAATTTTTGCTGTTGTCTCGGTGATAGTTTCTTCGCATATTTAGCATACTGGGATGCATCTTCTCCTGCTTTTGAAAGCACCGAATGCATCCTTCTTCCTTCTGCTAGTTCCCACCTAAGTTTTAGTGTATCGAATCCTTTATTTGCAGCTATTTTCCTACCAAAGTGACAGAAGAAAACCACAAATCCTGCTATTAGCGAAACCGCTGCTACCATTCCAAATATAGTCCATGCTGCTACTGGCATCATCTGAGTCAATAATACTCCTAAAGCTGCTAATGCTACAAATCCTGCACCAACAACAACTTTCGCTATTGTCCCTCCAAATGCATGTGATATTGTTGCTTTCAGTTTTGTTGCCATCTTTCGTATAAATTCAAAAATAACTCTCAGAGTATGTTTTATTCCTTTTGCTCCTGTTTTCATACCATCTGCAACTTTATTCATGTAAATTGAATTTGGCTCTCCAAAACATTCCAGAATGTCGAAAGGTATCATAGCTCCCGCTAATCTTCTGAATAATGGTGATGCTTCAAGTGCTGCATCTTTAACATCTTGACATAACCCATATACTGGAAGAATACCTATTATTACTTCACATATTGTAATGAATGTTTTTTCACTTAAGAAAGGAATTGGAATTGCCCACGGACCAAATCCAAACTGTACTCTTGTTCGTAAACCAAAGTACCAATCAGGATCATCTCCATCATCCATCTCACATGTTATCCAATTCCATCTACTTAGTGGTTCATCTGGGAAGAAAACAGAGCAAATTCTATCCCAGAATCCTTCTTTCTGCACATCTTCTACTGTAACATTTTCTCCCATTCCAGGTTTTATATTGTATTCTGAGTACGTATCTTCATCAAAAGGATCAAAAGTAGATTGTCCTGCCCTATCATTTCTCCCTGCAAGTAAATCTATTATATGATCTAATTGATAGACATGTGAAAATTCCTTGATTGTTTCTTCATCAAAAACTTGATTTAGATATACAGATGTAACTACATCTTCTGTTTTATGCATGCCAACATTTGTTCCAAATAAAAATGCCATTTGTATTAGTAACATAATTCTCAAACAATCTGCTAAAGGCATAGCCATGTGGTACATCAGGAAAGCTTTCTGAGCTAAATCAAGCACTGAAAATCTTGGATTGCTTAGATATGTCTTAATATCTGTGTCCATTGAATCATCATCAGAATCGAATCCATAATCGTCACCATTTTGCGCTCTTATAAAGATTTGAGCAATCTTCTTCAGAATATTCTTCAAACCTTCTCCGATTATATCAAATATCTTCTTAAACCATTGAACAGCTCTCTTGATGAAGGCTTTACATTTTTCTAAGAAATTGTTCATAGCATCTTTCAGATGTTGCCAAGCTTTAATTGCGGTTTCAAATATCTTCTCAAATAAATTCGCTATTCCCTGCCCTACTCTAGTAGCTATATTCTTTATTACTTCAACTATTCCTTTAACTACTGTAACAATCTTATCAACCAGAACCTTTATTCCATCTACAATATATCCCACAAGAACCATTATTCCATCTACTACTT
>JAEOTK010000075.1 GCA_016839875.1 Candidatus Heimdallarchaeota archaeon | reverse complement strand
AAGTCTATACATTACTTAAGGGAGTAAGAGGAGAAAAACCATCTGATATTGAATCTGTGATTGATACATTGCTTCGAATAGCTCTACTAGTTCATGATTTTGATGAAATAAAAGAATTGGATATTAACCCCTTCTTTGTGTATGAAGAAAATAAAGGCGTTTCTGCTCTAGATGTGAAAATAACTCTTAATGATGAAGAATAACAGTACGACCATTAAGTACAATAACTAATTTTCTTCTTTTTGCTTTACATCTTCAAAGACAATAAAACCTGTTTTTAGTTTCTCAACCTCTTCTTGTGTTAATGCTATTACTTCAAGTTTTTCTGAATCAAAAGGGATAATCGATGAATTACCAAAAGGATCTTCAACAACTATGTCAATTGGATGGTTTTGATTTATGTATTCATCCAAGAGTTTGATGTAATCCTCTATCCTTTCAATTTCATCTTTGTTTGTCGCATCCTTAAGTAAATGTTGAGCTTTTTCTTGAATATCTCTAAGGATTCCTTCAATATTACTTATGTAGCCATTAGCACTAGGTCCTGGTTCAATTATTGCTCCAATTTGAGGGAAACTTATGGTTCCATTTGCTGCTCTTACGATTTTTGTAGTATAGTCCTCTTTGTTTTCAGCATGGTAAATGTATTTCATAGGTTCTTGTACTGAGAGATTGAGAAAATCATTGTGTTTGAATTTACATTCATTACAAACTAAATTAAACAACCACAACTGGGGAAAATGGGGGAGATCTACAATCTTCTGTGTAACTGTAGTGTTCTCACTTCTACAAACAGGACACGGTGTAGCTATTGTTTCGAAATTAAATTCCTCAGTAGTCATTTCACTCATTTCTCCTTTTGTAAAAGCTCATTTAAAGTTTAAGATTATTAATGTTTGACAAGTTTTTTTAAAGAGAAGAGAAGTGTAACTCAATGACCATACAACTTGAGGAACTTTATCAGATTCTTTACAACAATTACGGTCCTCAAGGATGGTGGCCAGGAGAAGGATTAGAGATAGCAATTGGTGCAATTCTAACTCAACAAACAAGTTGGTTAAATGTTGAAAAAGCTATTAAAAATCTAAAGAACACAAACTGTCTTAGTATCAATTGTCTAAAATCAATTGCAGTAGAAGAGCTGGAAAACATCATTAAACCGAGTGGTTACTATAGAGTTAAAGCAAAAAGATTGAAGAATTTCATTGAACTAATCTCAAAAAATCCTACACCTTCACGTGAAGATCTATTATCAGTAAAAGGTTTAGGATTAGAAACAGCTGATTCCATATTATTGTATTGGTTTGAGAAACCGTATTTTGTAATTGATACGTACACGAACAGAATACTAACAAGATTGGGAATAATTGATTCATCTCTCAATTATATAGAACTCCAAAGAATATTTATTGATAATTTACCAAAGGATATTAAAATGTACAAAGAGTTTCACGCATTGTTTGTTAAACATGCTAAAAGTCATTGTGTAAAGAATCACCCTAAATGTGGTGATTGCCCATTAAAAAGAAATTGTGACTTTTTTGCACAGAAAACTGAAATTCTTTAATACTACAATGTAATTAAATTCATTTAAGCAGGATTCACAGATGTACTTAACAGAGAATCAAGAACAATTGTTAGCTGGAGAAAAGGGTTACGCCATTGCAAAAATGATGAATTTAATTGTAAAAATTGGCGAAGTAAATAATGCAGATAAGCTTATTCAAATAGAAAGTGCTCAAATTGCAGGGGTTTCCTATCATACTGTTGGTGATCCAATTTTTTCTTTTTTCGAACTTTTATCTAACGATAATGTCAAGGTGAGTGTTCCAAGCTGGCTAAATCCTGCAGGGATGGATAGATCAAGATGGAAAGAAATGGGTGTAAAAACATCTTTTGCAGAAAAGCAATTTGAAATAATAAGATATTATGAGGAAATGGGGATAAATGTAACACTTACTTGCACCCCTTATTTAATAGGATTTGCCCCTTCATATGGTGCTCATCTAGCCTGGAGTGAATCTTCTGCAGTAACCATGGCAAATAGTTTTTTCGGTGCAAGAACAAACAGAGAAGGAGGACCTTCATCTCTTGCTTCTGCAATAACGGGTTTTACTGCAAACTATGGTATGCATAAAGAAGGAAATCGAGTTCCCAAAACTTTTGTTGAAGTAAAAGCAGAGACAAAAACCTTAGCAGATTTTTCTGCATTAGGGTTTTGGTATGGAGAAACATTTGGGGATACCGTACCTCTTTTCAGTAAATTGAAAAGTTTCTCAATTGAAGAGGCTAAAATGCTTTCCTCTGCAATAGCTGCTTCTGGAAGTGTTCCACTATTTCATGTTGAAGCAAAAACTCCTGAAATAGAAAGCACCAACCTAGATGAAATAGAATCAAGAATTGAATATACAGAAAAAGACAAAGATAGAGTTTTCAAACACTTCAACCAAATCAAAGAAGATGTTGATTTAGTGGCAATAGGGTGCCCTCATACTAGTTTGATTGATTTACAATTGATTAATGAATTTACACAAAAAACTAAAATCAAACCCAGTATTGAAGTATGGATTTTCACTTCTAAGTTCATATCACAAGATGAGAGGGCATCTAGACTTATCCACAAGTTGGAAGAAAAAGGTATCAAAGTTTTTACTGATACATGCATGGTTGTCTCTCCAGCTATAAGTGATAAGTTCGTAAATATAATGACTAATTCAGCAAAAGCTGCATATTATCTTACAAGAGATGGATCAATTAATGTTAATCTTCTTTCACTAAGTGAAATAATGGAGAGTATTGTTCTATGAAAGAAATTCAGGTAAGACCGATAGTTGATGGTTTGGTTGAAGGTCAAGCTCTTGTGTCACCAATTTCTATTTCCTTTTTTGGTGGAATAGATCCAAAAACAGGAAAAATAATCGATTCAGAGAATCCACTATATGGACAAACTATAGCAAACAAGATTTTTGTTTTTCCCCAAGGAAAAGGTTCCACTGTTGGTTCTTATACAATATATGGTTTAAGAGTAAATGATGTAGCTCCATTAGCTTTCATAGCAAATGTAGCCGAAACAATAGTTGTAGCTGGTGCAATTCTTGCTGATATACCCCTGGTAGATCAACCAGAAGAAGATATTCTAAATTTCATAAAAACAGGGGATTCCATTTTATTAAATACACAAAAGAAAATAGTAAGTAAAAAAGAGTAATTTTTTAAAGTAGTTGTTCAGTTATCTTCGTTTCTTATCTTGTGATTCAGATAACAGTTTCTGGAATTCAGCTCGTAGGACTGCTTCTTGTTCTTCTAGAACTTTCTTCTTCTCATCTTCAAATTTTAATCTTTGCTCTTCAAGCTCGTTTTGTAGTTTTTGTTCAAATTCGTCTCTTAGTTCTGTTATATCCTTTTTATGATCTTCTTCTAGTTTAACAATTAATTCTTGTTGCTCAGTTTCCTTTTCACCGTTAAAGCTTTGTTGCAATTCCTCTATATTTTTTTGATGCTCATGTTCAAGTATTTCCTTTTGTTCATCAAGTTGAACATTTAGTTCTTCTTTTAGTTCTACCTTTGCTTGTTCTACTTTTTCATTCAATGCAGCTTCACGAGCTTCAATAAGTGGCTGAATAAATTCATCATCTGTTAAAGTCTGTATAAGATCATGGAAATATTCAATGCTTTTTATATTAGCTCGGACTGTTTCAAATTCTT
>JAEOTK010000012.1 GCA_016839875.1 Candidatus Heimdallarchaeota archaeon | reverse complement strand
TGTCTAGCATACCAGTGGGTTCATCTGCAAAAAGTAGTCTAGGTTCTTTTGCAAGAGCAACACCAATACTTGTTCTTACAGCTTCACCACCTGAAACTTTTGTTATCGGATTTGTTCTAATTTTGCTTAGATTCAGCATTTTTATTAATCTGTCAGCTTCTTTGCGAGCTCTCTCTCTATGTACAAACCTCATTTTCATCGGAATGAGTATGTTTTTCTCTAGAGTTAGATTTGACAATAGATTCTGATGAACGAATTGATTAACTATACCCATTCGCTCGTATCTGAAATCTCTCATTTCTTTTTCAGCAAGTTCTGCTATGTTTACTTCATCAATAAGAACTGTTCCGCCACTTGGTTTTTCTAAGCCTGTTAAAATTTTCACCAATGTTGTTTTTCCACTTCCACTAGGTCCAATTACACTCGCCACTTCTCCATCTCTCACAAATAGATCCAATCCACGGAGAGCTGAAACTTTCACATCAGTTACAGGATCCCAATAAATTTTTACTAGATCTTTACATACTATCATTTTCATCTACTCCATTACAGTTGGCGAATATTTGCCAAATTCTCTACGTAGGAAATAATTCAATCCGAGATATACTAGTACAGGTATTCCTACAAACAGTATCACCAGTAGAGCTATTGGATAGAGAATATAATTACCAAAAGGTTCTACTCCAAAATTCAGCTGTATCAGCGTTGGACCGACCGTTAGGAAACCAACTACAGCTCCTATAGTAAGTGCAGGAATTACAGCAGCTATCATTGTTTGAATCGCTGACATGTTGATAATCCTATTTATTCCAAGCCCTAGCTTTTTCATTATATCATGTTTAATTGTTCTTTTTTCCAGAATCTTAATTGCTGTAGTAAAACTTGAAAAGACTAAAACAGTAGCTGCAACAAACAGAGACAATATCATTTCAATGATAAAGATGTTGTACAATGGTGTTTTTAAGCTGTCTTTTATATCTTCATAGCTTTTGGGTAACAAACCTGCTTTGTCATAAATTTCTCTAGCTACATCGTCAATTGCATTTTTATTACTGAGACGAACATATACTTCATCTGTAATTTTATTGATTGATGGATCAATATTTGCTAGATGTTCGAAACACTCATTGTTTACAACTACCATTAATGATTCTTCAACTGCATCTTTTTCAAAATAGAAGACAGGAAACAGATTGAAATCTGAAATTACTTTTACTTTGTGCTCTAATGTCATCAGCACATTCTCAAATTTGTAATTTTCACCTATTTGTAGGAAATAATGGTCCATTGTAGCTTCAGACATAATTATGGTATTATTATCTAGTTCACCAACTTTCTCCCAGTTTTCTACTGCTAATTGAGATGGTGGTTCATAGAAAGTTGACAAAAAATTCGTAGTGTTAACTTCCACAATACTTACAGGAGCCGTTAGGAACGATAAGGGTGATACAACTTCTATTGTTATAACTTTCATATTGTGAACCTTAACGTGTGTTACACTCTCTACACCATCTAAAGCTTCTATTTCTTCTATTGACATCCCAGTTCTTGCATTCCAATTTTCGACTTTAATATCTGAGCCATTCATGAAGAGTGCTTGATCATTAAGTATTGTTTCCTTTGAATATGGAACAACCATAACAGGTATCAATATACATACTATCAGCAGAAAAATTAGTGTGATATTTTCAAAGTATCTAATATCCTTGCTAATCTCAGAAAATGTGAAATTAGCTTTTGTTTTTCTCGCTCTCCATAAGATGAAACCTATTATTTTCCACAGTGTACTTAGAAGTTTGATTACCAAAGGTAGTCCTCCGAGAAGGATGAATAGAGCTCCACCAATAGTTAAGAACAAGTAAATAGTGAAATTGCTAGCATTGCTTTCATAATAAGCAAGGAAGGTTTCATTATAGAAGAAGAAAAAGAAGCCCGAACCAATACCTAAAAAGAACAAATCTCGCCATGAGATTACCTTGAGTATTTTCTTAAATACATTTGGAGATTTTTCTATTTTGCGTTTACGGGAGACAATAATAATTATTCTTGGAACAGAGATTACAAATAATATAAGCATAACCAGACTTAGTTCTATACCTACATTACCAATTACTAAATGAGTATCAGGATTATTAAATCGTAGAAATCCATTAATCTTTATTAGAGGAGAAGCGGTGAGTACAGCTATACCAAAACTCAGAAGAGCTGCAGCTACTACTTCAAACAGTCTTATTGACAAATATACTGAAGCAAGTTTTCTATTCCTAACTCCTCGATTTCCAAGAATTTCAATTTCTTTCTCATAACTGCTAGAAAATAGTTCCGATGATTCAAATACCATAAAGATAGATAATAGGATTGCAGGAACTGCAAAGATCAGTAATCGTGCCATGTTTTTCAAATAGTAGGAATTAAAACTATTGAAGAAATTTAACAATTCATCTTTTAGCTGAAGAGAAGAAGCACTATCAAAATCAAAACTGAAAACTCTATCATTAAGTAATGTTTGTTCCTCAATAAGTAAAGTTCGTTCAGCCATTTTGAATTTGTTGAAGTTGGTTAAAATCTGGTAGTATCCAAAAAGATCTTGATTTAGTGTACTCTGATTTGATAAAAACTCAAAGAAAAGAGTATTTTCAGTTAGGATGTCTGCAATTTCGAATAGATTGTAGATATCATGGGATAAATCTAGATAATTAGCTAGTCTTCGTGTTTGAGCTACGTTCTGATCAGAATAGATTCCAACAACAGTGACATTCTTTTTAGCAGGAGTGAGAGTAAATGTGTCATTTAAATCTAGGTTAAAGAAATTCGCAGTTCTTTCTTTAACTAAAACTTCAGTAAAATTAAGTGGTTGTCTTCCTCTAATTAGAGTAGAGAAAACAAAATCGTCACAATCATCAGGTAAAGAGACAAATGTACGTAGACTTATCGCATTTTCAACCTTGATTTTCGTATAATAAGAAGATTCTATACCCTCTATATATTTCCGAATTTCATACCCTTTGTATATACTCATTATTTCTTCCTTAGCATCAACATCATATGTTTCTGAAGGAGTTGTAGTTAAGGTAGATTCTAGTTTCACTGATATCGTTCCATCACCTATTAAGGGAAAAGATCTATCATAAGCCTTGATCATAGCTGATTCTTCTGATTGGGAAATTATTAATGCAGAACTTAGTAGATAACCAGTTATAAGAAATCCTGCTAGAGTAATGATTGATCTTTTCTTGTTAGAAAACCATATTGAGAATATCAAACTGAAACTATTGCCAATAGGTCTCCATATATTGAGAAAGAATGTAACCAGTTTACCATGATCACCCACTTGTTTATCTGTAATGAAAGCTTTGATTTTCTCTCTTCTTCTGATAAAAAAGAAAATTGAGTATGCTAATGCAATTACAAAAATACCTCCAATGATTACTAAGACATACCATTTATTCTGGAGAAATTCTTCAAAGGGATTATAGACTTCTAGATTTTCCACATAACTGGCAATTGAAAAATCTATACTTGAAAGAATGAAAAGAGCAATAGCTTGATCCTCTCTGTATCGTAAAGAAGGTCCAGGCTTATAATCAGAAGGATCAAGTGTTTTGTTAAATAGGATGATGTAATCGTTAGCTGAGAATGATACTGAATAATGATTTTGTTGTATTGATTTCTGGGATACTATAGTTGAAAAACCAAATTGATCACTTTGAAGAGAACCTTGATAAAAATTAATCGAATCTACAGTTTCTGAATAATCTGCAACAAGTATTGAAGTGATACCATCATTTATCTGAAGTAAGATATCTATTGGATTTGCATAAAAGACTGATTGAGAGTACGTAATTGTTCGTGTACCATTGAAATCTCCCCAGAACACTGTATAGGGAGTAATGAAACTGAAAGTGAGAATTTCACTTGAATTGGAACTTGGTTGAGTTACAACTTTGTTAACTGTATGGAAGACATTATCATATTCTGTATAATTGCAGAAAATGAAATTTTCTCCTTCAATTTTATAAATCCCTATTCCATAGTTTTCCTCAACAACTTGATACAGATACCAAATATCTCCGTCCTCATTTATAAAAATATCAACAATGTCTCTAGGTAACTGAAACAATGGATCGAAATACGGTAAGAGAAATGTTTCATTTTGAATAGAAGCTTCAGAATAACCATAATAATGTGTAAGATTCTTATTTTGACCTATGCTTCCCCAAACAAATGTGTAGAAAAGGTGAATGATATCATTTACGAAAATTATTTTTATAAAAATATCATAGAATAGAAAATATTCACTGGGAATGGAACCTATGTATTCGATTTTATCACGAGAAGGATCCCAATGGTAATGGTAAAAAACGTTTTCTCCTGATGATGAAATCAAAGAAAAAGCAATTCCTACAGTTGTATTAGATTTATATGTCTCCCAAATTCGAATACCTTGTGCATTATCTATTACAACTTCTAAAGATTGTTCATCTCCCAAATAGAATTGATGTAATAATCTATTACCAAGGGCTGATCTTGTAATAAAGAAGATATGTAGGTTTCCTTCATCGTCTACAATAGAAGTAGATTGGGATATTCCTCCATATTCCGCAAAATCGGTCATATAAAGTAGATCTTCATTTGATTGTGCAGTTGAAACTCGACTAGCAAATGATGCGGTAAACAAGATTAACAGTATGGTTAACACTAACGAATAGGCTACTCTCTTTCTCAAAGTCCATCACGAGATAATTTTCAGTTCTTTTATAATATTTTTGAAACGTAGGTGAGGAAAGTGGAAAGGTTAGTGATCTTAAATGTGTGAGTGTTTAATTTGGTTCCACTTTCCGAAACTACAATCGACCGTTCTTTGACACCCTTTTAAAGTTTTCTCATAAGATGAGACGAAGAAAGACAATTCCATAAGATTAAGTTCCAAAATACTTAAGAATGTGTGAAGAATTAGCACCTTAGAGCGTTTAACAATAGAATAGAATTACGATTTTTCGTGAGAATGCACTGGACATTCTACTGAGAAAAACAATTTTTCATTCTTGTTAAAGTGAGAGATTTGAATGACCTATCAAGACGTTATCTCAATTAAACCAAGTATTTTCAAGCATGTATCTATTGAAGTAAATGATCCATCTTTTCGAGATGACAACATAGTTTTTCTTAGAACGTTATTAAGACAAAAAGGACCAATGACAGTAAGAGATATTGTTGAAGAATATACAAATAATGACAATAAAAAATCAGATAAAACCATTTATCGATATCTAAGTAAATTAAATGATGTTGGAATCGTTGCAAAGGTAGGAAAGAGAGTGTTTATTGATAAAGAAAATAACATCAGGACAGAAATGCTGTATGGAAACAGCGCTTATCTATTTCTAACTGGAGTAAATGTCCATCCCTTTAATGAAACTGCAGAAGGAGACATACTGGAAAAGCGTGACTCAATAGCTAAGGTGATAGGTTTATTCCTAAAGAAACTGATAGGTGCAAAAAAAATAAATGAGAAGTGCTTAGAAAAAATATTAGTGAGAAGACACACAAATGCTCAAACTACTTTGATTAAAACTATTGAAGCTGGAGATGAAGAGATCTATAGAATGGTTAAAGAACTCGAGTATTATGATACAGGAGTTATTCTCGAAGTGTTGTCATGGTTAGGCTCAATTCTAAGTGAACCAAATTTAGTTAAAGAGCTAGAAAAATGCTTCAAATAAATTCTCTTTTGTTCTTCTCGATACTAAAAAATTAAATACACCTGAAAGATATAATTTCTTGTGAATAGAAAGATATTATTTTCAATCGTCTCAGTTGTTCTTGTTTGTGGTGTAGCAATACCATTAATGGTTGTATACATTCCTGATAAACCCCCAGTTATACCAGGATTTGAATGGCAATTTCCTGCGAATAGCACTGTTAAGGATGGGTATGTGATTGTACCCTATATGATTCCTATGAGTGACAATGTCAGAATTTCTACAAATATTTATGTTCCAAATACAATTGATAACCCTCTACCAGTCATTCTTATTCGAACACCTTATGGAAAAAGTCAGTTAGCTCTTATGGCAGTGGGCTACGCTTTAAAAAACTACATTGTGGTTCTTCAAGATTTTCGTGGCTTTTATGAATCTGAAGGTGATCTCGATTTACCATTTATAACTGAACAAGCTGATGGAAAGGACACATTGGAATGGATATCTAATCAAGAATGGTGCAATGGAAAAATTGGTACTTGGGGACCTTCAGCTCTAGGTATCGCACAGTATTTGATGGCACCCAATGCTCCAAGTTCACTTAAATGTCAACTACCTATGGTAGCGACACCAGACATCTATGAAGCTATGTTTAGAGGAGGAGAATTAAGACGTGAACTAATTATACCTTGGATAGAAGGGAACGGATTTCCTCCTGAAACCTTGGATAGTCTGCAACAATACGAAAAACTAGAAGGAATCTGGGACCAAGGAAGAATTATTGATAATTACTCACAGATTCAAGCAGCTTCCTTGCATTTAGGCGGGTGGTATGATATATTTACACAAGATATAATTAACGCATTTCAAGGTTATCAATATGAAGGCGGAGAAAATGCTACTGGGAATGCAAAATTATTAATGGGACCTTGGACGCATGGAGGAATGCTTGGAGCTCCGAGTGGAAATATCACCTATCTAAAACAGAATTCAGGGATTGTACTGAGTGCAACTGATGCTCTCTTTGAAAAATGGTTAAGAGATAATTCTACACTTTGGGACCTCTATCCTTCTGTTGCTTTCTACTTAATGAGTTCATATGAATATAATCCTGATGTTTTGGCTAATGATTGGTATCAATCGAATATCTGGCCATTGAGCACTACAAATCTAGATCTATATATGCATTCAAATGAAACTCTTCTACCAGGAGAAAGTTTGATTTCTCAAGGTCAACTTTCATATCAATACGATCCAAACGATCCTGTTGAAACAATATACGGAGGAAACTTAGCTTTACCTGCAGGAACTTGGGATCAACAAACATTAGAATCAAGAGATGACGTTCTCGTTTTCTCAACACCACCTTTAACTGATCCATTAACTGTAGTAGGACAAATAATGACAACGTTATACATCGAATCAAATTGTACAGATACAGATTTTACAGTAAAACTAACTGATGTTTACCCTGATGGTAGATCTATGCTAATTACAGATACAATTATTAGAACTAGGAATCGTTTAGGCTACTCTGATTGGAATTTCTTGGATGAAGAAATTGTATACGAACTATCAATTCCTCTTGACAGTACTGCATACTTGTTCAACGAAGGACACAAACTTAGGATAGATATTTCTAGTTCAAATTTCCCAAGATTCGAAACTAATCCTAATACAGGCGATGCTCTTTGGAGCAATGAAACCACATATGTAGCTAATAACTCCATTCATGTAAGTGCTTCTTATCCCTCAATGATATCTATACCCACACTAGATTATGAGGAATTGACACCATTTTCATTTGATCTTACTGCAGAGGTTAAAATTGGAGTAAATCAGAAGTTGATGAGAAATGAAAAAAGGTGGTTCTTCACAAGTTTAGCACCTACTCTTGCAGTTCTTCCTATTGAAAGGAAAAAATCGATAAATCTGCATAAACTATTTATTTAACTTACTCTTTTTTTTGTCTATGGTTTCTATTTTATCTAGAGGAGTAAATTTCTATTCGAGATTTATTGGAAGAATTTTCATGTTTCTTCTCCCTGCATCACTCATAGCGGGATTAGCTTACTATGCATTTGATTTAACTGACATTTTAGTCCTACAACCAACAAAATGGTTATTCATTCTATGGTATGCTTTTCTCTTTAACAGCTTGGTACTCGCATTGAATGGAGTGTTTGTCTCATTCTCCTTTGATAGAGAAGTTAGAAAACTCTTCAAAAGAGGAACACCCATCACATCTGCAGCTGGTTTTAGAAACTTAGAAAGAAAATACAAAGATAGTAATCTATATCTATTAATCATATTGCTTTTTGCAGCTATTGCATTTGGCCTATTCATGTTCTTGATTTATGGTGCAAGTAATTTTGCTAATGCTATTGGAGTGAGTGTTTCAGGAACCCAAATTCTTGCTTTATATCTTTCTGCAAGTATGATCATTTTTTCTTTAGCAGCAACTATTATCATTCGAGTTCCCACCCTAACTGGTCTAGAAGTCGGAAGTCTTGTTAAATACTATAATGCCTCAAGACACCCTTTTATTCTCAAATCCTTAGTTTATGATTCAATACAGACACTTCTTGATCCTATTACAAGAGTGTACTTCCTTCAGTGGAGCGAAATAATCGCTAATGATATAATTGAAGACTTTGCACCAAAGCTTAAACCATCTGTGGAGAGACAACCATTAGCTGTTCAGAATGTACTTGTTTTGTTGTATCTTCATTATAGATTACCAGACTTTATGGATAAAAAATACTTGAAGGAAGAATTATTGAGAATTGTATCTTCAGAGACAGCAAATGATATCGTTAAAGGTAAAAATCTCAATCTAAAAGTTTGGAAACATATCTTTTCACATTTTATGAAACAAAGTCCTGAGATTTTCTTGATTATTGATCGGATTATCTTAACTCTTCGGGAAACACCAGAAGTTATTGATTCAAAGGATTTCTGGATAAGCTCAGCTGTTCCACCTACACAAAAGAAAGAAGAATCTCAAGATATAGTCTTCTTCATTTTAAACAGGAAAGAATCAAGTAGAAAAGAACAATTAATTAGTATGAATTACAAAGGCGCTGATGATTTATCACCACATGATCTTGATATTGATTTCGCGATAAGATCCTTTGATTCTTTCGTAACAATTCCTGAAGATACATCTAAATTTCTAACTGAAGAAAAACGAAAAATGATAAGACTAGTTACTGGTATCCTATATCAAGGTACAGGAATTTGGATTTCAGCTCATTCAGAAAATATTGGGTCTAATCTTGTTGCATTGGACTTTGCTACAGAAGAGGAAGTTATCACCACACAAATTTTCAATCTAAAGGTTGTGAGAGATTTTAGGTTTTATCTACAAACATGGGGACCAAAGATCTTAGCATCCTTGGGAGTTTTCTTACCTATATTAAGAGCTATCTTAGGCTTATAGGTTTGTTTTTTCTCATTTTATATTTATTTTTCTGCATAAACTTTATTAAAATCGAAAGTACAGTGATATAATTACACTAATGAGTGAGAAAAATGACACTAAAAATGAAAAAGGGAAGAGGAGTGATTTTATGTATAATTTTAATGTTTACTATGTTTGTTTTCCTTGATACAAAAACTACTTCTGTAAAGGGAGAAACTTTCGGTCCTTTTACTGAAGATTTCACTACTACTTCCCATAGAGATGCTCCTTTCACTAATGTTTCTGGATGGGGAGGTGGATCAATCTATAATACAAACCTAAATCCTGAATTTGTTGGTGGGATAGGAACAGGTTTAATTGGAAGACCAATTTCTGTAAAAATTCAAGGAGATTTAGCTCTAGTAGGAACATCGAATTCTTTTGCAGCAGTTGACATCTCGAATAGTTCAAATCCATTTATAGTAGATAGCATTGCTGTTAGCGAGGTTAATAATATCGAAGTTGTAAATAATATAGCTTACTTATCAGCTTTTATAGATTCCGTAGGATTAGTGATTGTGAATATTACAGATCCTAGTAATTTAGCAATTTTAGACTCTCAAGCTCCATTTAATGGTAATGGAGCTGATGTTGAAATAGTTAAAGACTATGCCTACCTAGCAGCTAATTACATAGGTGGTGAGGATTACAGCATAAATATTATGGAGATTTCTGATCCTACTAACATCCAGTATAATATTGCTGACATATACGAAATGAATAATATAACATATGATATCGAAATCAAAGGACAATTTGCTTTTGTAGGAAATGGCTCCGGAATGGTAGTTCTAAACATCAGTGATGTAATAAAACCTGAATTTCATTCTGAATATACAGGTCTTGATAGAGTGAATGATTTGTTTATTCATGGAAATCAGTTGCTTATAGCGGATCAGTCTGGTTTAATTGTTCTAGATATCACATATCCGTTGACACCTGTATTGTTAGGTTCTTTTGGTGGTTTACAACTCAGTAAAGTCATAGTTGAAGGAACTTATGCTTATGTCTCAGATTACAATGGTGATGTCTTCGTCTTGGATATATCTGATCTCAGTAATATAATAAAAATTGGAGAATACGATTATCCAGGGGGATTAAACTATGCAACGGCTTTAGCACTTGATGGAAACAATCTTTATGTAGCTGCTAATGAAGGTGGTTTTCAAATACTTGAAATAGGTAAAGAAGTTCTACCTACTCAAGTTGAACATTTCCCCGAAAGTCCTGGTGTAGATAGAGCTGTAACTATCTATGGGAATTTAGCTATTGTAGTAGGTGATTATTTTGGTGGAACCAAATTCCATGGAACTTTGAGGATATATGACATAAGCGATCCTACAAATGCTGTAATTCTAGGAGAAGTTGATCACTCACCAGGACTTCTAGATTTTGGCCATATCTTTTATGCAGTCGAAGTATACGAAAATGTTGCATATGTAGTCGGAGCTTATATGAGCTGGGCTCTAGGAGAGTGGATATTCAAATTGGCTTTTTATGGATTTCATATAGGAGATCCAACTAATCCTACTTTCTTTGGTGCTCAAGTAATACCTTTAGTCCCAGATTGGTTTGCTTGGGTAGAAATCTTACCTTTTGATATAGAAATTGACGGAGAATATTTATACATTACTTGTGGCGCTGCAGGAATTGCAATTTATGACTTCGCGAATCCTTGGAATCCTTCATTTGTTAAGATATATGATGATGGTAATGAATTTGTTTATGCTTCGGATATTCATAAAGTAGGCAACTTAGCTTATATAGCAGATGGTGTAAATGGTTTCAAAATATTTGATATGACTGATCCCGAAAATCCAGCAAAAATCGGTTCGCGAAATACTCCTGGATCGGCGTTTAATGTATGGATTGAAGGAGATCTAGCTTATCTAGCAAGTGGAGCAGGTGGGTTGAGAATAATAGATATTGAAGACGTAACCACCCCAGATGTAATTGGGTATTATGATACGGCTAATGTGTCAAACAATATTTATGTTTCTGGAAACACTGCTTATGTAAGTGATGCTTATGGTGGTTTAGTTATTTTGGATGTTACTGACCCAACATCGCCTACACTTCTCAATATTTATGATACAGGTCCTCGATGTTCTCTAGAAGTTAGAGTTGAAGGAGATTATGCGTTTCTAGCAGAGTACACAGGTGATTTTGAGATCGTAGAAGTGCGTAAGAATAAAGTAAGACAATATGCAGAGCTATGTCAAGCACAATCAGGATTGATATTTGCAGGGGATTTTGATTCATCGTTTAAAAGTGCAAACTTAACAAGTTCTAGAACAGTTCCATCAGGTACGTCTATATCATTCTTCTTATCACCAGACGATGGAGTAAACTGGGAAGAAGTGACACCAGGAGTTCAACACTTTTTCACTAATGAAGGACACATTTTGAGATGGAGAGCTATTCTTACTACTACTGATTCAACGGTATCACCTATTATTGATTCCATTACACTTAATGCAGTAACAGCTTTAGCTTCCCCCGAAATTCTAGATCCTGCTGATGGGTATGTTACTGATTTAAAGACACCAATCTTTCAATGGTATTCAGTTGAAGATGCTAAAGGATATCAATTTCAACTAGATGATTCACCAAGCTTTGCTAGTCCCATAATTGATGAATACCAAGAGTCATCCTATACGTTCTATCAAGTTGAAACTCCTCTTGACGTTGGTACATACTACTGGCGTGTTGCAGCAGTAGACTATACTGATGAAATTGGATATTATTCACAAGCAAGGAGTATTACTATTGAACTAGATATATCAGCTCCTGTTATAAATCATCCAAATGATTTTGGGTATTTGCAGGGAACAACAGGACATAACATAACGTGGATAGCAACGGATAGTTACAAGTCAACATATAATATCACGGAAGATGGATCTCTTGTCATTGATGATACATGGATTGATGATGAAATAGTTGTTGATGTTGATGGTTTAACAGCTGGAACTCACACTTATGTATGCAATGTATATGATCAATTTGGCTTATTTTCGAGTGATACTGTTTTGGTAACAGTCTCAACAACTCAACCTCCTACAATTGATGATGTTGCGAATTTTGACTATGAAGAAGGAACGGTTGGACATACTATC
>JAEOTK010000074.1 GCA_016839875.1 Candidatus Heimdallarchaeota archaeon | reverse complement strand
CAACATGTTTATTATAAAATATCTGCCTATTAAGATTAGTTGTATCTACATAATCTGGATCCATTAAATCCAAATATCCTATACCTTCTAATGCCATAAATAATGCAGCAAAATTTCCAGAAGCTCCACAACCAACAATCAATACTCTTTTATCTTCAAGACTTGATCTATCTATTTCATATTCTTCATCATTAGTAAATCTTTTTTCAGCACTTAAAGAATAAGCTAGACTTTTAACAACTTTTATTTTTCTACCAATAGAAATTGGCATTAGTATTTTTTTAATTTCTTCTGTAATAGCTCCTCCAAGTACTCCAGAAACAATATTTCCTTGATAAAAATCTTCATATTCTCTTAATAAAAATCTGCCTTCATTATCTTCACCATCTTCATTTCTTTCATCAGGATTAAAAACATGAAACTCTCCACTATCTTCTGAACCTGCTGCAGAAATAAAACAAATACCTTGAGAAACAGCATACTTATATAAATTTCTTTTTGATTCAATAGTGTTTGTTGTATCAACTATGACATCTGGTCTTTCAAGAATCGCAGATAATCCAGATTCTCTAAATCCATCATCCAAACCATAAGCACGTGTTATTGGATTAAATTTCTTTAATTTTTCTGCTAGTTCTTTAGCTTGAGAATAGTCTTGATTTGCATCATATAAAAATATAGGTCTTTGAGAAGTAACACAATGTTCATCATAAAGTTCTATATTTCCAATACCTAAAGCAGTTAGAGGAACAGCAGTACAGTTTCCAATATTTCCACATCCAACAATAACAATACGAGCTTGTTCAAGTCTATCTTGATCCCATCCTGGAATAAGCATTTGTCTATTATATCTAATATTATTATTTTTCATATTTATTTATCTAACCAAACAAGAAATCCTCTCCTACCATCTTGTGATTGAATCTGTTCAATAGTATAAGAATTTTTTCCAGATTCAGTACCAAAAGTATCAAAACTCGAAGTTCCTAATCCAGGTATGATGATTCCCTCACTTGTAATTATATGATCACCAAAAGGCATACCGGGATGTTCATAAGTTTTGTCTCTATGTGAAAACCAACCACCACGCATTCTCACACGCTCTCTAACCTGTTGTCTTAATTCATCATCATCAAGTTCAACCTTACCTATATCATGAATTCTTACTTGAACAGGAAAACTATTATCTATTCCATGATGACAGTTTCCACAATACTCTCTTATAGCATTTTCAGCATAATATTCTTTTCTTGTATTTACTACAAGTCCATAAGATAATCCTATTTGTTTCTTTTTATATCTAATTGATAAACTATCAACTTTATCTAAATTGTCTACTCTTAAAACATATTGTACATCAGGATTTCTTCTATCATATAATAATACTCTTCCATTAGAAACTTCAATTTCTAGATTTTCAATTTGAGCTTCATCTTCTACTTCAAACTTATTTAATCTAGCTATAAAATTTAAAACAGTTTTTTGACCTACTCTGTCAAGTGGTGAAAAAAAAGTATCTGCCTCTCCATGATTATGCCACCAACCACAAATTTTTAATCCTAGAGGTTCAATATATCTATTATTTAAAGAAATATCTTTTCCTTCAACTCTATATAAACCTCCCCATACGTTTTGTCGATATGCTAAAAAAGCATCTGTTGCTACTCTATCTCTAGATCTTATAGATTGTGTTAAAAATCCACCACATTCCATAGACTCATTAGCTTCTTCACAAGTAATTTGAGCATATCTACATGCTTTTTCAAATGCTTGATTAGTTAAATCACAAGTATCAAAACCATAAGTTTTTACTTTTCTTCTTGTAGAATCTTTTGGTTTTTTTCCTTGAATTAACTCTAATAATTTTCCTTCTAACATTGACTATAACTAAAAATATGATAATCTCCACCTTCTACTACAGTTGTTACCTCAATATCAAGTGCTCTATAAGAATATCCCTGACCGTGTTTTGTTGCATCAACTTTTGTAATTAAACTATCTCCAACTCTATCATTTAAGTTAACAGGTCTTCCATTAGCAAGAATAGTCAAATCATTAGAAGGCAACATTTCAAGAATAGACTGTTCAACTTCTTCTTCACCTTCATCTTCTGCATCTCCAGTAAGATATTGAATTACTTCTTCATAGGTCATATCAGCTAATTCCTCAGGAGCATATCTAGAAATTGCATCATTAATACCATCAACTCCTGAACGAGCAGTTATAATTTCTTGATTAGATTCAATAACTTCTTCTAATTGACCTTTTTCAAATTGTACTGCACCACCTGAAAATATTGCTGTCTCTAAACCTTGTCCCTGTCTATATCTCTGAGATTGATCATATCCGTCATCTTCATCATCACCATCTCCATCTCTAAATTTGCGCATTTTTTTCTAGCCTTTCTTATTTAGGTCTTTCTATTTTAAGATCATAATTTGGAATTAATCCAATTATATTTCTTTTAAATTGAACATATAATGCTTGTCCATTTTTAACAGCTCTTACCCAATCATAAGATGTTAATAATTGTGGTACATATTTATTTTCACGAAGTTTATCATTTAATGCTCTATATAAATCATCAACACTTATTCCTTTTACTTTACACGTTTCTTTATCACGTCTCCATGCATCTGTTCTTGCGCGATCTACAACTCCTTTTATAAATGCACCACTCATAATAAACGGGACAGTAAATGTTCCTAGATCTTGTTCTGAACGATTCATTATTCTATATAAAACTTGAGGTTGTACATCAGGGGATTTATGTACATCAGGAGATTCAGAGTCTCCATAAATAGCTAGAGCAAGTTCAGCAGCTGTTTCTTCAGGATCGATACCTTCTTGTAATCTTTGTTTTTCTAGATACTTTTTAAAAATTGTTTTAGCACCCTCTCGACTAGGTCTTCCAACATATATAACTCTATTAATTCTTTGATCTCTAATAATTGCAGGATCAAGCATATCTAAACGATTTGTTGAAAGAAAAGTTATAACTCTATCACTAATTTGAAAACCATCCATCTTTCCTAGAACCTGCCCAACAACAGCCTCCTGCCAATCAGATGAAATCCCTGATCCTCTAATTTTCATTACAGCTTCAGGTTCATCTATATTAATTATTACAGGCAATCCTGTTGCTTGAACAACATTATCAGCTGTTTCATAAATACCTCTAACACGTGCTTCCATTACTCCAACATAGGGATCCATAATTTCTGCTGCAACAACATTTATAAAATTTCCACTACCTAAACCTGGTTCATCATCTCCAACAAAATGCGCAATAGAATTAGCAACAGTTCTAACAATCATGGTTTTACCACATCCAGGAGGGCCATGAAGTACATATCCCTTTGGAGCCTCTATTCCATATTCTTCATTAAAAGACTTGAATTGAGGATCAAAAAATCCAAGAATCTCATCTCTTATTACCCCAATAACATACTCTAAACCTCCAATATCCTCCCAATTTGAATCAGGAACTTTTTCTAAAGTATATCGAGTTTTTAAAGATCTAGATTTTTCAACAGCAACACTTCTAGAAGGATCTAAAAGAACATCATCTCCAACCTCTACTTTTTCAAAATTATGAACAACTATTCTTTGTTCTCCCCTATCTAAAATTCTTACACGATTATTATCTAAAACAGAATCAACAGCATACAT
>JAEOTK010000073.1 GCA_016839875.1 Candidatus Heimdallarchaeota archaeon | reverse complement strand
TCTGCATATTGATTCAATCTATAGAGACCAAAAGCAATCATCACTTCTCCCACAAACATACTCACAAAGAAAACTATTGTTAAAGAGAAGAAAGTTCCCCAGGTTATATACAAGAAACTTGCAATAAAGAATAAGATTAATCCACCTGCTTTAATTCCATTTCCTAACGGAACGAAGAGATTACCTTCAACATTGACTAATTTATTTTGCTTGAGTTCCATAAGTGTGCGATTGACTTTAGTGAATCCCCAAGCCATACAACAAAAACCTATAGTGTAGAGAATGAAAGGTGTAATAAGATCAAACAGAATTATTATGTTTCCAATGATATCTGCAATCAATGCAACTATCATCAAGTTTGCTGCTTTCTTCGCTGAAATGGTAAGCTGAGGACCTATGTTTCCCATACTCTGGAAAGAAGATGTAAGCATGAAGAAGAAGATATAGTAAACGACTCTAATTATGAGATGGATAATTTCTAACACAAAGATGTACATTATAGTACCGAAAAGCTGATCCATAAACTCCAGTAAATCCCAATAGATGATAGGATTATAACCAAGACTAAAGAACGAGATAACTAAAGAGATGATTAAACCATTAATTATCAGATTAATTACTATTATCACTATTTGTGTAAAAAACAATCTTCTTGCATTATCACTCATTTTTTTCTTAGCATGACTTAAGGGACTAAGAATCATTCCAGGTTGATACATAATTTCCGCTCCTTTTCGACAAACACCTAAGAAATAATTTTCTACCTTTTATAGTTTTTTCACAATTTTAATAGATTCAACTGAAAGTGAGCTTTGTGCTGATTTTCACAAGGAAGATTTTCATGCGATATGTTTTTATTCTGTTAATCATTTTCTTGATATTACTATCACGGGAGGTGACAAAGATATCAATAACAGAGGAAAAAATTGAAAATTTCATTGAAAATTTAGATAAGGAAGATTGGAAAGGTCTTTATGGGATTCTACTCTATACAAGTGAACATAAGAATCTTGCTGAATTTATGAGTGAGAACAAACAACTAATTCATTCATTGACAGGAAAAAATATTTTGATTTATATGATTACTGAACCAAAAAAACCAGTACATGTTCCAGGTACTCACGCAGAAATTGTTTCAGATGTAAAACCAATTGAAATTGGTTATCGTACAGCAAGTGATGCGATTTACGACATCTGTGATTTGTTAGATATAAGAAGCAGAGATTTACCTGTACTTGCAATTTCTACAGACTTTACAACTAAAAACATAGTCATTTACAAGATCAATCAGAAAAAGAAAGAGAAATTGATGGATCAATTTGAAGATATAAGAGATATAATTGATGAGTGTCTAGAAGATCCAAAAAATGAATCAGATATGACCAAAGTATTGGAATGTGTAAAAAGTAGAAAAAATCTACTTTGGGTAGGACAAAACTTGTTAGGTATTGTCAGAGGAATTCTAGATTTCGCATTTAAATTAGCACCAGATGTTATAAAGGAGTATTTTATAGCTAAATTTAAAGGGTGATCTTCATAAGAAGATTTAATCTTCGTAACAACTATTCATTACTCTTTCTTCCTGCACCACTCCACAATTCTTACAAATCTTGTCTCCAGTTCTTTCATCTGAAATCATAAAGTAGTATCCACAATCGATACATCCTTCTTCTCTTAAAGGGTAGAAGGGTATTTTTAATTCTGTAATCATTATTAGACCTTCCTTTACAGTGAGAAAATTTGTATGAGTTCATAGATCACTCCACTCAAACCAATAATAACACCAACAGCATAGAAGAGTAAATTGAAAATCTTCTTTTGAGTTAAAGAGTAACTTAAAAGCTCTGCTATTTGTTTATCCAATTCTATCCTTTTGAATAACTTGATCATTGGTTGAGTATAAACCACTAAACCAACAAAACTTACCAGACAACCTAAGAATATAACTAACACAGCATACTTCAATAGTTGATAAAATTCTATTCTTACAAGTATTAATACTAGATTAACAATACTGACGCTAAAGAGTAAAACAAACAATATCTCCTGTCCTCTAAGTAATCTCAAGTAATTATTTTTGACATTTACTCCAGAACCCATTTCTACTTTTCCCACTTAATTCACCTGCCTTAATTTAGTTGGGGAGTAGTTCTTCTATTCCTTCTATCATTGAATCTACAAGAGTATCTAGAGTTTGTTGTTCTCTGACAGTTGAGATGAATTTCTTCAAATCTCTGTTCTTAGGATAATTTCTTTCTATATTACTTCTTAACTCTCTGAAATGGTCTACTACTAATTTGGTATAAAGATAAACTATTGGATCCTTCTCTCCTCTTCTAAGTTCTGTATCAGCTCTTCGAGCAACAACCATCATATCCTCTTTCTTTTTAGGTGAAATGAGATTGATAGAGAGTTCCAAAGGCAATTGTAATAATTCCCTTTGCTCTTTAACCATCTCGATTCCTTCTTGAAGAACCTTAAGAGCAGAGATATTCCAAGTAAGTTCCTCATATAGAGATTGAGTAAATTGATTTTTTCCCACTTTCTTCTACCTTCTTTCTTTCCTTATGTGGGAAGAGTAACAAGAACAGCACACGTTCATAAAACTTATCCAAGATTTGGTTTATAAAGGAGGTAAGAATTCTTTTATATTTTGTTTCATTAATTTATTAATTTTAAAATTCGAAAGGAGGTGAAAGAATGAATGATTATAGTCAAATTGTTATAAACTTAAGTGAAGAACGAATTGCTTCCATTTCGCAAGAGGTAGTTCGAAGATTCGAACTAGAATTTAAAGAAGCTCTACGTAATTTAGCTAGAGATTTGGGTAGAGCTAAAACTGATATGGACACACTTGATGCTCTTGATAGATTCTTTAATGTATGGTTAGGTGGACTAAGAAGAGAACAAGCTATGATTACAAGAACATGTGCTAAATGTGGAAATGAATTCGAAGTTCATAGTGGAAGTAGAGAACAATATTGTGAACGTTGTAGAACCTAACTTATCTGAGTATCATCATCTTTCTGATTTTACAGAGATGGTTTTCTTAGCTAATCTTCGATATTTCATTTTTAGGATCCAACTCCTAAATCTTCTAAAAATCCTTCTAATAAATCCTAAAAGTGTGTCTTCATCTATAATATAATGTTGAGGTTTCCATTGTTTATCTTCACGTTTTCCTTTGAATAATATGAAGATGAACCTATCTTTATCCTTATATCCCAAATATGTCCCTCGAATCAGCAAAGTTCCTTTTTCCCAATTTTCCGCCCTTTCGTTTAAATCAAAAGTAAAACCTTGTGTAGTATTCTGTCCAGAATCTAAAGAAAGTTCAAATGGAATAGGAGAAGGTGCTAATGTTTGAGCAACATTCTTTTTCCTTTCTAAATAATATGGACGAATGTTTATTCCTATTTGTAAATCTATTACAGTACTAATATCTCCAGAATTTCTAAATAAAATCTTAAAAGTACAACAAGGCGGTTTGTTTTCTCTCACTATATATGGATTATCAACCCTAACTTTAGAAATATAAACTCGAGGTTGAGATTGAGTTCTTCTTCTAGCATATAAGTAATTTAATAATGCAAAAGAAGCTGTAATTAAAATTGCTGCAAGTGCTATTGAATCAGAACGTAACCAAGCCAATTTTATCAATAATCAGATTTAATTATCTTTATTTAATGTTTTCCAACAATCTTTACCGATTTTATAAATTAATTCTCTCATTACTAGTTGATGACTAAACTTGTTTTACCTCAAAAACAGAAGAAAAAACAGCAAGCATATGAGAGAATAATTGCTCAAATAATGGATAAAACCAGATTAGATTTTCCTAGTAAGATAAACGGTAAACAACAGTTTCTACAAGCGATAATAAAAAGATGTGAAAAAACGAGATTTGACAAGAAATTTCAGTGTAAGTGGGGATGGATCAGTAATCCTATTGATTTTCTTGAAGATTTGAATGATGAAGATTGGGAAATAGCTGGTGTTAAGGAGTTTTACCGATTTTACCAATCTAAAAGAGCTGAGAGGAAGCAGAAACACAAGAGATATTATGAGAAATATATCAAACCCTTTAACCTTCCCAAGAAACAAAGAGCTTGGGCAATAGGGAAAGAGATTGAGCAAGAACTCAATGAATATGGTAAGCAATGGGGGATAAGTTCTTGGCTTGATGAAATTATCTTCTATTCCAACCTAGAGTCAGATTTTGATATACTAATAAAAATGCAAATAGGTCCTTTTACAGAATTCTCCAGATTACAAGGAACCAAAGAAGAAGTGATTGATTGTCTGAAAGGATTAGTTAAAGAAGTATCTAAACTATCCTGAAGAATTGCAAGAAATGTGGGAAGAGGAAGAAGAATGTGAAAGATTAAGTGAAGAATTTTTGAAGAAAAATCCACAATTAGTAAAGAAGAAACAATCGTCAGATGGACATTCAGTATTTCAAAGCACCAAATGAACAGAACATGTTTTTTACTTATATTTGTCCAAGAGCTGTGGTAATTCATGCATTATATCATAGAGTGATACTACAGGATATCCTAGTTCTAGAATTGTCTTTTCACTAATTGGAACAGGTACATTTGTTATAATCATTGGTTTAAAATCGAAGTTTTCTATGTTTATACTATCATTCATTAAATCCATTTCTTCCCAATTTTCTTTTACTAATTCAGTCCTTCTTTCCATTGTAGGGTTGTTTGTTTTGCTTTCAATTATGATTGAATCATCTTTTATTTTTTTTATTTTGTCCCCTGTTAATTCTACCAGAAATCTCATTGCCATTACACTTATAGTTCCCCTTGATACTACATCTGAATATCTAGGTGTAATTGATTTTACTTCTACAACAAAGATATTCCTATTTTTTTTATCTATTAGAATACCGTCTATCTCTATGTCCATATATGATACATCTGGTATTTTCTTTATGCCTTCAGTAATAATTTCTGATTTGATATAATCATATCCATTTTTCCTAAAATAGAATGGTACAATTTGGTTTTCAAAGAATTCTCCATCTTCATTAGTTATTTTGTTTACTTTATCTCTATTATATAACATCTTAACACTCGCATAAAAAACTAAAACTTTATAATCAAACACAATTGCATCAACTTTTTTTCCATCTCTTGTTGCTGAGAAATGATACCCTAAAGGCACTTTCTTATCTGACCATTGACCTCCTTTAATATTCAGCTCTTGTTTAATTTTTTCATGAATATCTTTAGCTGTTAGAAGATACCTCCCCAAATTAAGTAGATGTTTGATTTTCTTCAAAAGATTTGGTGTGTAATATTCTGGGATAGCAAGTATTGGATAGTATATAACCATTTTTGATAGAAGCTCTTCAAGTAGATGATCCATACCATTTTTCTCTAAATCTGCTTCTAAATCCTCTATAGCATAAGCAAAAATTCCTCGCTTATTTCGATTTCTTGATATGAATCGAAGAAACTTAAACAATTTATAGATATCATTATGATCCATTGTTACTAAAAATGAAGTATCAAATTGATTTGCATGGAAATTAGTGGGTGAAATCACTGGATACCAATTATGGGCAATGCTTAGCATTAATTTTTCATCATCTGTAAAATCATTTATTTTTTGATCAATACTGTTTTTCTTTAATTCCTCTATTGCAGTTGGCCACACTGGTAGTAATCTATCTTTGATTAAGTTTTCACCTTCTAGATATTCCTTATTATATCCCCCATAATATTTCATCATTATATCTATTTTTTCCATAACAGGAAGATCAAAAGCTTCATACCAAAATCTATCACCATCCTTTTCAAAAAATAAATCATTCGTAATTAAAAATTTATAAAAATCATTATTATTCTTAAAGCGGTCTTCTAAACTGATTAGAACCACTTTTCTCATGCCATTTTCCACTAGATGTTCTGAATATTTGAAATCGAATAATAGCTCTACTGCAGCTTCTAATTTCTCTCTTTGATAAGTTTCAGGTGAAGGAATACCTTTCTGTTGTATCACTCGATAAATCTTTTCATCTTGTAATTCTTTGGATGAAACAAGATTTAAAAGATAGGTGGCATATTTAAATGGATCTATTTCTATTTTTGAAATAAATTCATTTTCACTGGATTTTTCAACATCCTCCCCAAAAACTCCAAATGATTTATTTCTGAATTCAAATAATTCCTTAATCATTTCATCTACAGCAATCTGATTGTCCTCATTAAACATCATTCTTTTCAAATAATCTAAAATCATCTTTTCCCATTTTTTAATTAGTTCAGAAAATTCTGTTAACGAAATCTCTTTCTTCCCCAAACATCTCAAGCAAAATTCCCTTACAGGTTCTGAGCTATCGTTCATCAAAGGTTCTACTATAGGTTCGTTATGTTCTTGACACCAGTCTATGATATACTTATTGAATATATCCTCTTTTCTTACAACTCTCATTATTTATCCACTTATTCTTTTTCTAGTTTACCTCATTTGTACTATCTACGGTTTGGTAATACTCCTGAAGATTTCTTGTTCAATTAACTGCTTCTTCCACCTTTTTTTCATTT
>JAEOTK010000072.1 GCA_016839875.1 Candidatus Heimdallarchaeota archaeon | reverse complement strand
TGGTTCGTATACTGTTCTCTTAGCATGGAAAGAAAGAGTTCTCTATCTATTTCTTCTGTTGGAAAAATCAGTAATGCTTTTGTTAGTAATTGAGCTAAAATCCTTTCATAAGCTTCTTGTCTTTCTTCGCTAGATTCTGGAAAAACTATATCATTCATCAACGAGATATGAGAAAATTAGTTTTTAAAATCGGTAAAGAGTCAATCTGTCAATAAATTCGACTCTTTTAAAAACAGAATAAATCTAAAATTAAAATATGAAACTTTCAAAAAATATAGATAGTGAAAATATGACTTATCCTCTAACACTAGATGATAAAATCGAAATTTTTATCGATAGAGTAAAAGGTTGGCAACTAGACATAGCAGAATTTCTAATTGAGAATAATCCTGATTCAGGATTTGCAACACTAAGTATTGTTCTGAGTTATTTTGAGATGATAGGAAAATATCTTGAAGGTTATCAAGATGTGTACTGTTCAAGATATCATTTTGAAATTGGGGTAAGAGAATCAATAATTGCAGCAATTAAAGATACAAAAGACAAATTATTGCAAGCTACAATTTTTAATTTTCTTCAAATACTTTACAAAGGTGGAAGGAATGGAATTTATCATGTAGGAATGACAGATAGAAGAATAATGTTGTCTGGTGAGAAAGAAAAAACATTTGAATTCGCAAATTTTGCTGATATAGAAAATTTACTTATCATTATAAATCCTAAAATTCTAGTTAAACACATAAAAAAACATTTCAATAAATATGAAGAGAAATTGCGAAATTCTGAAAATGGGAAAACAAGAGAAAATTTTGAGAAAAGATTTGATTTCGAACAAAAGGAACTGGAATTGGATCTCATTGACTTAGTGAAATTAAGAGATGGCAAAATAGAACTACCAAAAGAAAGAAGATGTTGAATTCTTTTCACTATAAATAAAAACGAAAGTGTTGTGAGCTTCTCTTGGATTAGTTGGGGTTGTACAAACCGTCACGGCAGTAGCTACTAGAGAAGTGGGTATAAAAACACATAGAATCTTCCTTAGATTTCCCGCATAAATCTTTTATATCTTAAAAATCAAAGTAGTTTTTGTTACAATTTAATGGAAGTTGGAGATGAAATTAGTGGTTAAACAATCTAAAATAAATATATTCATACTAATAATTCTATTTAATTCAATTTTTTTGAATCAAAGTTTTACTAAATCATCAACTGGTCTCTCTAATGAAGGAATATTTTCACCTTCTGATTTTTTTGATGAGAAACCTGTAAAGAGGGATGTTAGAATAAAGAAATCAGTATCTGAAGATAAACACGATTATCTTTCAGATTATCCACTCTGGATCCCCTTTAGAGAAGGTTCAATAGAAGGGACAAAACCAGTTGTACAACTGAAAAATCAACATACTTCTGGTCAAACTATATTTGCCAGATTTGATGGGATGTACTATTCTTGGTCAGTTTTAAACGGTTCGATATATTCCATATATCATATACCTAGTGCAGGAAGAATATCAGAACCAGGCAAACCTGCTTTACCTGCGGTTACAAGTTATGTAGAAATACCTTTTGGAGTTAGTGTAGATATTGAAATCATTAATGTTGAGTATATTGAACAACACACTGTCAAAGTAATACCAGCGCAGTATGATCCAGTGGATTACCCAAATGCAACAGAGCCTGATTTCGTAAAGGATTATGAATCATATAATACCGACAAATTCTTTCCAGTAGAAGTTGGGGAAATTATTGAAGGAGCGTATGAAGAGGAAGGAGAGATTATAGTTCGGGGACACAGGATTATTCCTTTGACTCTTTATCCGGTTCAAGTCAATAACTTAAAAAGACATCTTAGAATGTATTCGTTAATTGAAGTGAAAATCAAATATTCAAAACCTGCTCAGCTTGCTTCAATTCCTGAAAGTCTCCATTCAACATCTTTTACACCTCTCCTAGAGAATTTAATTCTTGGATACCAACACCGACCAGATTCTTTAGTTCCCAGCAATAAGGACAAAATACCAGGTGCTGAATATCTTATTATAACACATGATGACTTCTATGATGAAGTTTTACCACTAGCGGAATGGAAAGATAGAAAGGGTTTGAAAACAAAGGTTGTAAAAACATCTGAAGTTGTGTTTTCTCCTGATCTCTTTCTAGAATCTATCTTCATAAGAGAATATATTAAGGAAGCTTATGAAACATGGAATCCTGCACCGAGTTATGTTCTTCTCGTGGGTGATTCCGAATTCATTGCCCCATATTATAAGATAGCTCATGTATGGGAAAGTCATAATGGTGAAGATATACCAACGGACACATATTATGCAACAGTTCATGGCGATGATTGGTTTCCTGATTTATATATTGGAAGACTCTCTGTGGATACAGCAGCTGAAGCTGAAACAGTAGTAAGAAAAATTCTTAGATACGAACGCAATCCACCTATGAATCCAAGTTTCTATAATAATGTGGCAGCCTGTGCTTTTTTTGAAGATCTAGATAATGATACATATGAGGATAGAGAATTTATCCGTACTTCAGAAAAGATGAGGGAATATCTTGTCCATCATGGATATAATGTAGAGAGATTATACTTGGCACTTAAGGGAATTAATCCTAAGTACTATAAACATAGCGTATATGGTAATGGTGAACCTCTTCCCAATGATCTCCTACGAGCAAATGGGTTTAATTGGAATGTTGGTTATCCTCATATAAATAACGCTATTAATTCTGGTTCGTTTCTGGTTTTTCACAGAGATCATGGTGATTCAAAAAATTTCTACGATCATGTAGAAAAAGATTATGGCAATTATGATGGGTGGAGTGCACCTAGATATGAAACCTATGATGTTCAGGGATTGACTAATGGACATCTGCTTCCTGTTGTATATAGTGTGGAATGCATGGGTGGTTGGTATGATGGCGAAACTGATGAAAACACTGATGAAAAACTTACAAAAAACACAGAGAGTTTCTGTGAAGTTTTCGTAAAACAACCATTTGGAGGAGCTAT
>JAEOTK010000011.1 GCA_016839875.1 Candidatus Heimdallarchaeota archaeon | reverse complement strand
GTATTTGTTAATCATCCTTCTGGGGCTCAAGAAACTAAAGAAATTCAACAAGCACAGATGCTGGAAATGGTAGACGGTCTGAACAATGTTATCTTTATGGGTGATTTTAATTTCAAAAAATACGACCCACAATATGCAATGACAACCGCAATTCTTAATGATAGTTGGATGGTTCGACATGGTTCATTAGTGGATAGCTATGGATATAATAGTACTGAAAAGATTGATCATATTTTTCTTAGTCCTGGAATCGATGTTATCGAAGCAAGATACATTGAAACAGAACATTCAGATCATCCAGCTTATTGGATCGTTATTCGGTTGTAGCTTAACTTTCCTTTTCTTCTTTTTTTTACATCACAATTTGTGTCTAGACTTTTTAAATATACAAGAAATGTACGTATCAGAGTTATATGAGTTTCAATATACGTTCCAAGGAAAACAAAGAAGATATGAAGTTCTTTGATAAGTTAAACTATGAATCATTTAAGACTACATTAGCAGATATAGATTCCTTGACTGAAGAAGAGATTATTCTGAAGTTTGAGGAATTTGAAAAATCTGATCCCTTAGATCCAGAAAACGATCCCAATCACGAAATATTCATTGTAGAGGATGAGAAAGAAGAAAGAGTAGGTCTGATTTGGATAGCTAATAGAGAACCATTCTGGAGATTCAAGGAACAACATGTCTGGATATATAATCTTCATCTTAATCCTAATTTCAGAGGTAAAGGTCTGGCAAGAAAGCTAATGATAAAAGCAGAAGAATGGGCAAAGGAGCAAGAAATAAGTGTTTTAGGATTACATGTAATCGATAATAATAGAGCTGCTAGAAAATTGTATGAATCTCTGAATTATAAACTAGTAGCAACTCATAATGAGAGTTGCTTTTACGAGAAAAATCTTTGAGTATTTTTTATTTCTATTATTTTAATCATATTATTTTTCCACAATATAATCTATGTATCCATCATTAAATTCTCTATTATTCAAGTTGTAGTAGAGTTCTCGTTTATTTTTAAAGACTATTTTTGTGTTTTTGAAGTAAATATCTGCTTAATCTTCTTTATGACAAGTGTGAAGAGTATCTTCACCTTCCATATCAGACCAAAATTCCCCTGGTTCTCTCTCTTCTCCCAGATAGGACATGTCCTCTCTATACCAAATAAAATTAATGTACAATAATCCTCCAGATTTTAAAACTCTTAACATTTCATTAACTGATTTTTCAATGTCTTTCTTATTCATATGAAAAATAGTGTTATAGCTGAAAACACATCCAAAAGAATTATCTTCAAAAGGAATTTTTCTCATGTCTCCTTCTCTAATATTTAGTTTTAAACCGTATTTTTTTTCAAAATCATTTGCTAGTTTGATACTCCCTTTACTGATATCAATTCCTGTTGTTTCATATCCTTTGATTTTGAATAAAGTCAAAGGAGGTCTTCCTCCACCTGCACCACAGTCAAGTACTTTTTTTTCAACAGGATGATAATCAATAATTCTTAATAACTGGGTTATTGGACTAGGAAAATTCACCCTCAAAAATTCGTTTATATTATCAAGCATAAAAGAAGAATAGCATATACATTGATAAACAAATTCCTTGAATTCATTATAGTTACCAAACCTTATAGTTTCCAGAAATCATGCGAGAATTTCAGATCTATTCACGAAATCTGTGGGAGTCTCACCTCAACAATAAGATTAATATCCATATCTCAAGAATTCAAATACACAAGGGGGTTTGTTATGCCTGCAGATACACCAAGTAAATCAAGAAATATTCGTGAACTTGTATCTAAAGGAGAGTTTTTTGAAGCTTTAGAATTATTAGAAGAACTCAGAGAAAATAAGGAGTTATCAGAAACAGAGATACTCACCCTCGATATTACAGAAAGTCGAATTGATTTCTATTTTGGAAAATATGCTGAGGCTATTTGGAAAGCAGAAAAAACTTTAATTCGATGCGAGAAAACCAATAATACTCTATTGATTGTAAAAAACTTACTTTTGCTAACCGAAATACTAATTCACCAAGGAAGGTTAGATGAAGCCTACCAGAAGATAGAAACCTGTGAAAAATACCTGAAGAAGTCTACTGATGATGAATCAAAAATGACTAAAACTTTGTATGCTTTTATGTCTAGACTTAAAGGGCAGTACTATTCGAATATTGGAAAACGGGAAGAAGCTAAAGAATTTCTTGAAATAAGCATTGAATTAAACCAAGAACTAGGTAACAGAATGGAGTATGCTAGAGCACTTGATTTAATCTCTTCCACCATTCGTGATATTGATGCGAAGAAAGCGTATGAGATTTTAGAAGAGAGTTTAGAGATTCGAAAAGAAATAGGTAACAAATACGAAATTGCTAACACCCTAAATAGGATGGGAATAGTGAATATGTCCGAAGGGAAGCTGGATGAAGCTCTATCTTATTATGAGGAAAGTAGAAATCTTGCTGAAGGTTATGGAAATCTAAATTTTCTATCAATACTTAATATGAACAGTGGTAATGTTTACAAAAGTAGAGGAAATTTAAATAAAGCATTAGATTACTACCTAGAAAGTTCAAAACAAGCAAGAGATAGTGGAAACCGATTACTCACTTCAGGAGTTTTATTCAACCTATCTGATATCTACAGGCAGAAAGGTGAACTTGACAAAGCTTTGGAATATCAAGAACGATGTTTAATATTATTCAAAGAGTTCAATAATCCAAATTATGATTTAGCTTCTTTACAACAACTTGGAGTTATCTATCTATCAAAAGGAAATCTGAATCTAGCCAAAGAACAACTCCAAAAGAGCTTGATTCTATCAGAAGAAGCTGGAACAAAGCAAAAATCAGTGGCTATCCTGTATAATTTAATCATAACTTTGGTTGAACTTAACGAATTTGAACAAGCTGAAAAATATCTTGAGAAAATGGAAGAGAACAAGAAGCATCTAGATAACAAGATCGTTGAACAACAATACTCTATTGCAAAAGCATTGATTTTGAAAAGAGGTACAAGATTAGCTAAGAAAGCTAGTGCAGAAAATTTATTGCGTAATGTAATAGAGAGTGAAGTTGTATCCCATGAATTAACTGTTTCAGCAATACTCCACTTATGTGAACTACTTATACAAGAATTAAAAATTACTGATGAACCTGATTTGTGGACAGAAGTTCGTTCTCTTATGAAGCGGTTACTGAATATAGCAAAATCTCAAGATTCTCATTTATTATTAGCTGAGACTTACTGGTTACAATCCAAATTAGCTTTAATAGACTTAGAATTAAAAGAAGCAAAAACTATGATGAATCAAGCACAATTCATGGCAGAAGAAAAAGGTCTAGAAAGGTTAGCAGTAAGAATTTCTAATGAGTATGATGAACTTCTCAATAATCTTGAAAAACTTGAAGAGCTGGATAAAAAGGATGCAACATTTCAAGAGATTATGGACTTTGTAAAACTAGATGATATTCTGCTTCAACTTATACGAAAAGGTGAAATCGAACTACAGAGAAAATCACCTGAAGAACCTGTCATGCTAGTTATTCAAGACAAATCAGGAAGAACAGTTTTAACAGAGTCATTTGATACTACAACTCAAATTGACAGTGAATTGTTAGGTGGTTTTCTAGCAGCAATTAATTCGTTCGCTGGGGAGATTTTTTCATCATCTGGACATATAGAAAGGATAAAACATGAGGAATACACTCTCACTCTACAGGCTATAGATCCCCTACTAGTGACATATGTATACAAAGGTTTATCCTATGAAGCAATAAACAAACTAAGCTTATTTGTCAAGACACTAAGAGAATCTAAAGATGTGTGGGAAGAACTATTAAAACTCACAAAAAGTCAAAGAACTTTATCTGAGAAATTCAAGTCAGAACTCAATTCTCTAATTGACATAACATTCGGCAAATCTCAAATATGAATTATATTGTTTAGTTATAATTGTCTTTGTTTTCCTTCCACCATTGTAACCAATCATTTTTCAATTCGCTTATTTCATCTTCAGATACTCCTCCAATGAAACTCCAAAAAGGATTTTTCAATATCCTTCTTATTAGAACAATCTGACCTGTGTGGCCCATTATGTGAAGAGTTATTCGCTGAATGTATTGGTAAAGATTTTCTCTAGCATCAGGAAACGGTTTGACATAGAATTTCTCTTCAGGTAAATCATAGAGTTTTTCAAAAAACTCCTCTGAGATTAGTAGGTAATTATCAATTAGTTCTTTGTATGAAAAATTGTACTCTTGTATATCCTCTTTTACAGCTCCATATGCATAGTAATCTCTTTGTTCTTTCGTTAGTTCTCTTTCATCTGTATAGATAGAAAGATACGAATCTATGTGAGATACACAGTGTCCAACAATCCAGGCTAGATGATTAACTTCTTTATTGAATTGTTTGGAAACTAACTCTGGTTTCAAACCCTTTAATGACATTAAAAAATTGATTTCAGTAATTTCAAAAGTTGAGATTATAAGATCTTTTCCTGAGAGTATTTCGGTCATATTATTACCTCTTCTGTTTTACAAATGTAGCTGATATTTAAATTTCGTGTAAAAGAAATGAATTATTTATATTTCTTTGAAAAAGAAAAAAAGAAGAAAGGTGAGAGTTTCTTCAACAGTAGTGCTTCCCTATCTGTGTTCTCATTTTTAGGTGATCTGCGAACAATACTTATCTCTAGCAATATTAGGTTAATAGGGAAAATCTACCAGACTATGTCCTGACTGAAGTTCTCTTTTGAAATTGCTCTCTTCATTCTTCTTAATTCGTTTAGATCCTGTTTGAGCTTTCGAATTTCCTTTTCTAGCTCCTCCGCCATCTCTTCACTTTTCAAGATTCTCACCAATACAATGAATTAGTTTTCATAATGAAAACCATTTCATTTTAGAATATTTTGTCACTGTTCTATAAAAACCTTTTCAAATGAAAAGGTTTTCAAAACGAAAACTTTAAGAGCTGATTTTCACTAGATTCACTAGAGGATATAAATGAGTACAAAAGAAAGAAAGCTGAAACAACTTCAGGAATCATTTGTTAAACTTCATGAAAATGAAATTCAGTTTAGTATTGTTTCATGTTTGGCTTGGTACGGTTCCCTAAATTTAAGACAAATTTCCAATTTAATAGGAAAACCTGAACCAACAACCTATAGGTATGCAAGACAATTGCTTGACAGTGGTTTAATAGTTCTTGATAAAGATATGTCAACAGCTAAGAGGGGGAAATACTATATTTTATCTGATGATCTGAAGAAAATTGCAACTGAAGAGAGAGAAGAGTTTGGAGATCTTGAAGAAGAAAGTGTAGAGCGAGTTAAAGGTATTAGAGAGAAAATTGTTCAAGGAAAAGAAGATGAAATTAGAAAACATATTATTAATCGTTTCTTGAGTAAAATTGATGATGATAAAACAATAAACCGACTAAAACACTCAAATTCACTTTCTTCTAATATCCAAAATTCGATAATCAATTCCATTGTATTTCATGGAAAACAATTAAAGAAGAAAGAAAATTTTGAGGGAAAAGATATTGAAGATTATGATGTTCTGAGAACTCATGCAATGATGAACATGTATTTAATCAAAACCTGGAAAACTGAACATCTTGTTAGATTATATGAGATAGTTTACGATTATTTCAAGAAGCTAAAGGATTTGACTTTAGATCTTCAAAAAGAGTTAGAAAAGGATAAAGTCTCTGAAGAAGATATTGTTGTTCAATACATCTCTTCTTTTGGAGGATATATAGATACCAAGTATTTAGAAGATAAATGATGAAATAATAATTAAGCAACCCCATATCTTTGTTTGGAAATTTGTTCGTATTCCTCGAATAACTCATCTATTGATTTCTTCTTCACTGGACCATGAGCCGTCATCATTTCATAGAACCTTTGAGGTAATTTCTTTTGAACTTCAGATAACTTAAATCCTTCTTGATATTTGAATGCTAATCGCTTTTTCTGGATTTCCTTTCCAAAGCTTTCAAGGTCATCTGATGTTCTATTTATCTTGAGTGCTTCAAGAGCTTTCAAAGATGTATCGATATCATAGACTCCTCTTGCAAATAGACAGACTACAAATGAGTTGAGTACGTTTCTCCACTCTTCTTCGATAACTAGTTGCATTAGTCCATCTGTTGAAGAAACCGGATTAGTAAGTGTTTTTTGATCTAACGAGTATCCTGCGTTATCTAGGTGACTGTGTCGTCCACCTATCACCTGCCCCATAATTGCAAACTTTCCTGTACTATAACCAGCAGGTTCAACTTTAGCTATAGATATTGCATACTCCCTTCCACCATATTTTTCAACTAATGCATCTACTCCTTTTGAAGCAAGGAAAAAGAGCTCCTCTTCTGGATCAGCTGCTGAAATTCGGGGTATAATTTTTAGAAAATCTTCCACATGGCCAAAGCGAATGATTTGACCTTTTGTATCTTCAGGAGAGATTAGATTCTTCTCGTAAGCTTCAGCTAACCAACCTAGTACTACTCCTGTACTTATTACATCCATTCCTTCTCTTTCAACAGCTTCAATTAATCTTAAAACATCTGAAGCGTCTTTAATCAGCAAGTTTGATCCGAGAGCATAGATTAACTCATAATCATAAGAGACTACAATTGTATGAATATCACCAACTGATTCACTTGAATATCTTTCTCGCAAAATACCAAGATGTATACAACCTAGAGGACATCCTCCGCATGCAACTCTTCTCGCAAGTAATTCTTCAGCAAAGTATTCACCAGATATGTTCTCAGCAAATGTAAATGTGCTATCACGAAAATTCCTTGTTGGAAGTGACTTAAGAACATTCAACGGTAATATGCCTGCTGGTGTACCTAAAACATGGTATTTTGACATCAACTCTGTCTCTGTAGTTTTCTTATAAATCTCAGTAAAAACCTTTCTGTAATTTTGGTAATCAGTATTTATTTCAAGTGAAATTGGTTGATCTCCAATAATGACAAATCCTTTGAGATTCTTACTTCCCAAGACAGCTCCTAGTCCAAGTCGTCCAAAGTGCCTAAATCTATCAACAGTAGCTCCTGCATAAGGAACCATTCTTTCTCCAGCTGGTCCAATAGTTATTACTGATCTTCTTCCTGGGAAACCAACATTTTCTCTTATGATTCTACCTGCTGTATTTGGGTACATGAATCTAATAGGTCCAGCATTACAAAATTCTGTTTCACCATTTCTATGAACAAAATAAGAAGGTTGGTCTGCTCTCCCTTTAACAATTATAGCTCCTATGTTTCCAAATCTCATAGCAGTAGATAATCTTCCACCTGCATATGATTCACCAAGATTTCCAGTTAGAGGACTCTTGAAAACTGCAGAAGTTTTAGAAGCTACAGGATAAAATGAATTCATTGGTCCTATAGCGAAAACAGCAGCGTTCTCTGGAGATAGAGGATCAATTCCTTGTTTAATATTTCGTTTAAACAACTCAATAGCTAATCCAATCCCTCCAAGGTATTTATCGAATAGCTCGTTGTCTTCATAAAATTCAAACGTTTCAGAACTTAGATCTATTTCAAGTATGTTTGGGTATATCATCAGCTCACCTACCAATCTCCTACTGGTTCATCCATAACCAGGACTCCAGTTGAACAGAATCTTACACATGATCCACATTGTCTGCAAACAATTGCTTTGTTGATATCAATATCAACATGAATTGCACCTGGAATAATGCAGGCGTCAACACATTCTTGATTGCATTTTGTTGCATCACAAACCTCTCTATCAACAATGACTCCTCCTCCTTCCCTTGGGATAATTGCTCCTTGAATAGGACATACTGGAGCACAGGGAGGTTTTCTACATCCCCTACAAACAGCTACAACATAATTTCTTTCTATTCCTCCCTTAGCACTCACATGTATAGATGATCTATAATTAGAGAGGAGTTTCTCGTTAATTCTAGAGCATGCATAAACACATTCTAAACAACCAATACATCTATCAAGATATTTTACTCTTAACCGTTTTTTAGACATTTAGAATTTACCCCTTTGTATAGACTTCTTTTATTTAATCATTCTTAGATATTCTTAACTATATATATTGCTGTTTTAATTGATTAATGAAACACTTGAAAATCCATAGATAGTATCTTATATTAGTTTGAGAATTTTCTCTCTGATGATTCCTGTTATACCTGAACCTCAAGAAGCACAATTATCTGAGGGACACTTCATTTTAACTTCAAATACAATAATACACACTTCTCCCAACTTCTGTCTAATTGCAGATTATCTGCAGAGTATGATACAAAATCGATGTGGATATGAGCTTCAAATATCTCAAGAGACTCGAGATTCAGATATAATCATACTCGAATATTCAGGAACCTCTAGTGAAATGAAAGAGGAAGAATATATACTAGATATTAGTAAAAACATCATCCGAATTTCTGCACAATTTGATGCTGGAGCATTCTATGCAGTTCAAACAATTTTTCAAATAATCCGAGACAAAGAAGAGTATTTAGCTATACCTCAGTTAAGAATCAAAGATTATCCTCGATTTTCTTATCGTGGTTTTATGCTTGATGTAGGCAGGCATTATCATCCCATAGATACTATCAAGAAAATTCTTGATACTATGGCTCTTCTCAAATTGAATATTTTTCACTGGCATTTAACTGAGGATCAAGGATGGAGAATTGAGATAAAGAAATACCCAAAATTAACCGAAATAGGTTCGAAACGCAAAGATAGTAAAATTGGAGGTTATCTTCCTGGTTTTTATAGAGGGGACCCTCATGAGGGATTCTATACTCAAGATGAGATTCGAGACGTAGTAGATTATGCTCAAGAAAGGTTCATACAAGTTATCCCTGAAATTGAAATTCCAGGACATTGCTCAGCTGCATTAGCTTCTTATCCTGAACTATCATGTACTGGTCAGCAGATAGAGGTGAAAACCAAAGGAGGAATTTATAGAGATATCTACTGTGCTGGAAAAGAAACAACTTTTGAGTTTCTCCAAGACATATTGGATGAAATTATTGAGATATTTCCTTCTGATGTTATCCACATTGGTGGTGATGAAGCTCCCAAGAGAAGATGGAAAAAATGTCCTCAATGTCAAGAGAGAATAAAAAATGAAGGATTGAAGGATGAACATGAATTGCAGGTTTATTTCACAAACAGGATGTCTTCGTACTTAAAATCTAAAGGTAAAACAATAATGGGTTGGAATCAGATATTGGATGAGTCTTTAGATGATTCAGCTGTTGTTCAATGGTGGTTAGGGAAAGGAAAAACAAGAAACAAATTTCTGAGAAAAAATAGAAAATTTGTTATGTCTAGTATGAAGAATACTTATCTAGATTATAACTATCTCATGTTTCCCCTAAGAACTTTCTATCATTTTGATCCAATTCCTAAAGAACTAGAAGAAAAATACAAGAAGAATGTTATTGGTGTTGAAGCACCTCTTTGGACAGAATGGGTTCCAAACATTGCGAGATTGGGATGGCAAATTTTTCCAAGACTAATTGCATCTTCTGAGGTTGCATGGACCAAAAAATCGAAGAAGAATTATGACAACTTTAAGGAGAAGCTTCCATTCGTGCTCAAAAAAATCAACTCATTTGGCATCCCAACTGCAAAGATTGAGGAGTCAGATCCAAGTTTGTTGAAGAGATTATTATTATTCTACAAGTGGTTCATCTGGCCATATGTTTAACAAAGGAATTATAGATGCAAATTCGATAAGCTCTTCGTTGTGCCAGCATAATTTTTTAATAGTTACCTATTATCAGTAGATTAATACAATGACTATCAAAGACTTATACTTACTACAGAAAAGCGATCTTAAGAAAGCATCGCAAGTACTGACTAGATCTTTTCATAATGATCCACTCATTTGTCTCATTTTTCCAAATGAGGAAGAAAGAGTAAAATACTCTCCTTCTCTATGGGAATTTCTTCTACGAGATGGAGTAAGAAAAGGGGAAGTATACGCTCCTTCTAAGAACATAGAGGGAACTGCTAAATGGTTACCACCAGGTAAGGAACATATGGGAATTTGGAGATCCTTGAGAAGTGGAACACTTACGATGGCAAGAATGATGTCGAAACAAAAAGATGAAAGAGTATTGCCAATGAGAAAAATAGCTGAAATTACAGATAACATTACTAAGTTGCATAAAACTTTAGTCAAGGAACCTCACTGGTATCTAGCGAATATAGGAATAGACACTGATTATCAAGGTAAGGGATTTGGTAGCAAACTACTCAAACCGATGTTAAAAAGGATAAAAGATGAAGGATATTCTGTTTTTCTGGAAACGAATTTTGAAGGAAATGTAGGTCTTTATGAGCATCTTGGTTTTGAAGTTATAGACGAGAGAATTGTTCCAGAAACAGATATCACTAATTGGGCTATGTTGAAATATAAATAGCATGAATTTAAAATCTCTCAATTATAAAATATTCTTCTAAAACAGAATCATGTGCATAAATCATTCACACGCATAAATTTTTACCTAAGTTAACATTTAAATACTTAATTAATTAATTTTTGACCATGTCAGTAAAAAACGAAATGACTGTATTAGATGATGGTTCAACATCACCTATCAAATTTACATATTTACGCAAATTTAATCTTGCGATGGGTATCTTGCATCTTGTGCAAGGTATTGTTATGCTAGTAGCAGGATTTTTTTGGGAATTCTCTCGCACTCTTTACTCAATAATGCCTGATTATTCCAGCTTTCCTGTAGTACCTGAATTAAAGACTGAAGTGGTTTTTACAGCAGTAGGACCAGTAGTAGCTTCATTTTTGCTTTTTTCAGCATTGGCTCACTTATTAATAGCAGGACCACTTTATAACTACTATGTTAAAAATCTGAAAAAGAAAATGAATCCAATCAGATGGTTTGAATATGCTTTTTCAAGTTCCATAATGGTTTTCTTTATTGCCGTTTTATTCGGTGTGTGGGATATATGGGTTCTAATTACCATATTCTTCATTAACGCATTAATGAATTTATTCGGTCATATGATGGAATTGCACAATCAAACAACTGAAAAAACAAATTGGACCTCATATATCTATGGATGGATAGCTGGACTAATTCCTTGGGTGGTTATTACAACCTATTTCGTAAGAATCGCAATTGGATCTGAAGGAATGCCATGGTTTGTACCAGTTATTTTTGCTGTAGAAATTGCACTATTCATGTCATTTGCATTTAATATGTTATTACAATATAAGAAAGTCGGACCATGGAAGGATTACCTTTATGGTGAAAGATGGTATCAAATTCTAAGTTTAGTAGCAAAAACACTTCTAGCTTGGTTAGTATTTGCTGGAGTTTTTCAACCACAATAATCCTTTCTTTTTTCCCTTATTTTTTTTAAATCTTTAATCTCCAGTTGGTTTTACTGTACTTCCCTCTACCATAAGGATTGAAGTACGTTCTGGTGCTCTTGTTCTATGGGAAATCCCTTTTGGTATCATAAAACCCTGTTTTTGGCTAATCTCAATCGTTTTATCTTCTAAATCGATGTAAAGATTGCCTTCAATAACATAGAAGAACTCATCTTCATTTTCGTGCTTATGCCAGTGAAATTCTCCTTCAATTATACCTACTCGGATCACACAATCATTTACTTCAACCAAAGGATAATTTTGCCATTTCTTCTTACTTTCATCAATAATCTTTGGAATGTCAATTAATTCTAGAGGTTTGTTGAGAATCTTTGTATTTATAGAATATTTTGAATAGTTTTTCTCATCCATTTTACTTCCTCCTGAGTTTTGGAATAACTTCTTTTGCAATTTCCTCAAAAATAGCTACTTGTTCCTTTTTGAATGGATAATACATTATGAATTCTGTAAAGCCTAGTTCTGAATATTTATCAAAATATTTTAAGAAATTGTCAACTGAATCAAACAGCGTCCAAGCTTCAGGTCCAAAAGTTAGGATTGATTTCTTTAGAGTAGTTGGATCTCTACCAATTTCATCACAATGTGTATTTGCTACATCAACTTGCTTCTGAATAGATTCATATAATTCTTTTTCATCGAGTTTTATTCCTCCAAAGGAGTTCCAAACATCTGCATATTCTACAGCAACCTTGATCATTTTTGGTCCAACACAACCTATCAAGATAGTTGGTCTTGGTTTTTGTATAGATTCTGGGTATATAGCTGCTTCTTTCAGTTTATAGAATTGTCCAGAATAGGTTACAGTTTGCTCCTTAAGCAATTTATCAATAATATGGATCTGCTCTTTAAAATGCTCATATCTCTCCTTCCTAGACCAATCTGGAAGACCTAGCATATCATAAACTATTTCTCCTTCTTGACTAGGAGCACCACCACCTATCCCAAGTATTAATCTGCCGTCCGAAATATGGTCAACAGTAAGTGCTTGTCTTGCTAACATTGCAGGATGACGAAGAGAAATTGTTGTTACTAGTGTACCAATCTTGATTTTACTTGTAACAGCTGCTAATCCTGATAGCAAAGTCCATCCTTCATACCAGGGGCTAGTGGGTCTTCCATAATCTACAAAATGATCAGCAACAAAAGCACTGTCAAATCCTAAATCTTCAATATTTTTCCATTGGACTTCGATTTCCTTCCATGGGTTGGATTGAAGAGTTATCACTCCAAAAGAGTATTTTTGCATAGTCAAGATAAGTCCGAGACTTTTATATCTTTATTGCACAAAGTCTACCTAAATTAATAAACATCAAAGGTCAAGAATAATTATGGATTCTAAAACTATCGCGAGTAAAATTCAGAAGGAATTGAAGGAATTAGCAACTATCCATGCTACAGAGAAGAAGAAACAATGGACTCTGAATCAACATAAATCTGCAGACCAGGAATTTAGAGTATATGGTTTAGATAATAAAAGTCTGGAATCTGTTGTTCGAAAATATCATAGGGATATAAAAGAAGACTATTCGCTAGTTTTAGATGTTTGTGAGGAGTTATTGAAGTCTAATTTTCACGAGGATTCTGAAGTTGGATTAAAATTAATCAGAAAAGCAACAAAAGAAGTTGATTCGAACCTCTTTGAAAAATTTGACAAATGGGTTGAGTACATAAAGAGTTGGGCAACAGTAGATACGCTCTGTCTTCATTTTATAGGAGCTATTATACTACAAAATCCTGATCGAATTAGCAATTTATTAGATTGGACTCATTCAGATAATCGATGGAGAAGAAGATGTGCAGCTGTTGCAATGGTCCCATCAGCAAGAAGAGGTGATCACCTTGAGGAAATCTTCCAAATTGCTGAACCTATGATGGAGGAAAAGGATGATATTGTTCAGAAAGGAATAGGTTGGATGCTCAAAGATATATCACATAGATATCCGGAAGAAATTTCTTCTTTTCTCAAAAAATGGAGAGAAAAGAGTGACGCTGGATTATTAAGATATGCTTCAGAATTACTTCCAAAAGAATTGAAAGTACTCAAAAAGGGATAGTAATCTAGTCTTCTTCATGGCAGCTTTTAATTGTCCAATCAATAAGTGGAGTTAATGCTTCTGATAATTTTTGACCTTTTTCTGATAAATAATACTCTACTTTTGGAGGAATCTCTGTAAATACTTCTCTACCTATTATTCCTTCCTCTGTCAATTCTGCTAATCTTGTAGAGAGAGTAGCATCACTGATTTTACCCTTCTTCCACCCACGGTGAAGTTCTTCTTTCAAGTTCTTATAACGAACTCGCTTTCCTTCTTTTAAAATGTAAATCAATTGAATACTCCACTTTCTACTAACTAGATTTAAGACTCTCTGAGCTGGAACAAAACAAGGAAAGAGATTGTTCTTTTCTGTACAGTTCTCTACCTTATCCTTTAATGCTTTATTCGACATAATACTTCACAATGCTGTAGTTACTCAGTAAGACATTAGAGAGTACTTAAATATAAATGCTTTCATAAGTAAAGTAATTAACTTCAAAAACTAAAGTGATAACTATGAAAGACAAAAAATGCAAAGAACATGATTGTGGAAAATTCAAAGGTGGAGAGAGTAAAGAAGCTAAACTTAAACACCTAACTGAATGTAAAGAAAATCTAGTAAAGAAAATCGAAAAAATAGATGCTGCAATAAAAGAACTAGAGTAAGTAAACAATTTTCTTGGAGGGAGAACTTTTTCAATTACGATATATTCTTTGTGGGAAATGCTTTTATTGAAACTTAGAATAGTGTTAATTTAATGCAGAGTAAGTATGGATTACTGAAAAGCACAATTTTCATTCTGATCATGCTAGTGTTAGGTTTAAATCTAAATGGAAAATTGGTTGCTTTTAACGAACTAATTCCAGAATATACTTGCTCACAAGAAAATACTATAGTAATTGATTCTCTTTTAACAACAATAGATATCAAGAACAATACAGAGATTCTAGTAAGTGAAGACGTAGAGATTAGAAACAATCAAAATAACTCTATTTCATATATAGATTTCAAACTAAATCAAGATTATACTGATCTGATAATAGAAGATAGAGATGGGGAGTTAGAGGTAGAAATAGAGGATTTAACTGGAATAATTAATGTCACTCTAAGAAATGATCTCCTACCAAATATTACTGAATACCTGTATTTCAATTACAACCTGGATTTAGAAATTGAGCAAATAGAAGATGATCCTCCCTATTATAATTTCCAATTTGAGAAATTTTTCTATTACTATACTTACTTGCATAGAATATCTGTCAGACTACCAGTTAATTGCGAAATTCATGACTTTGAGTTTCTCCCCAACTCATATTATCCAACGTATGCGATATTAACAAAAACTGGAAATAGATACTATTTAGACTGGGAGTTTGAAAATCTAGAAGCAATGAGTACTAATCTTATCTTTGTTTTCTATGAGGAAGAAGTAGATCAAAAAACACCATATTATTGGTTCGCAGTTGGACCAATATTAGGAGTTATAGTTGGTGCAGGTATAGTTTACTGGTTTATGAGAAGAAGAGAAAAGCTGAGTCTAAGCAGAATGGAAATGATTTATCTAACAGATAATCAGAAATTATTGCTAAAAATACTATATGAAAAAGATAAAAAAATGCAGCAGAAAGAACTGCTTGAATTAACAGGTTTTACGAAATCAAAAATATCGAGAAATCTTACTCCATTGTTAGATAAAGGTTTGATAGTGAAAGAGAAGTGGGGAAGAGAGTATATAGTGTATATTACAGAAGATGGTAAAACGGTGTTCAAATGAAGATTGCAAAAAGGTTTCATAATTCTTTCAATGATACTTTAAACATATTGTTGATAAGATTTGAAGATAATGTAAAGAAGGTGAAAAAGTGAAACAAAACATCAAAACTATCGTTGGAATTTCATTGGGAGCTGTGTTAATTGCATCCACCGTTGTTTTGATTTTTGTTTCTATTCCACCACATCCTGAATTAACAGAACATGTCAACATCATCATTTGGGGAGATGAAGATTTTGAAAACTATAACTTTGAGGGTGAGGGGACTAAAGAGAATCCTTACATTATTCAGTATCTGAATATTACAACAGAGAAAAACTATGGCATATTTATCAGAGATACAACAGCTCATTTTCAGATTCGGAATTGTTATGTTGAGGCTAATACAACAGGTATTCATATTACAAAAGCAGCTTCTGGTTCTTTTGAACTAATCGAAAATACGTGTTTTCGCAATTGGTGGGGTATTGTAGTAGTCAGCACAGATAATTTTAGTCTTTTAGGAAATAATTGTTCTCTCAGTTTTATTGTTGATAGACCTCTTATTATTCATCAAGACACTGTAGGAATTACTCTTAGACACTGTTATAATGCAAAACTAATTGATAATGCTTGTAATGGCAATTCTCATTATGGAATTCTTTTATCTGATTCTGATGCTACAACGCTTATTAATAATACATGTAAAGGGAATTATTTAGGAGGAATAAGTGCTGTCATATCCCCTAATTCTATATTTATCAACAATACTTGTAGTAATAATATATTTCAAAAGGGTACAAGCATATATAATGCAACTTTTGATAGTCATGGGATTCAGATTTCTGGTTCGGAAAATTCAACTATAATCAATAACACTTGTAGCAATAATTCCAATTATGGAATATCTCTTTGGCAATCAGCTAATTCTGAATTAGAAAACAACCTTTGTGAAAACAACTCTGAATATGGAATCTATACTCTGAATTCAAATAACACTAAGATTAGCAATAACAAATGCATAAAAAATAATTTTGGAATTATTCTCTCTGGTTCAGATGATTGTGACCTAACCTATAACCTATTAGAAGAAAATGAAGAGTATGGAATAGGATTGTTCAATCAATCAGATAATAATGTTATCCACCATAATAGTTTCAGAGAAAACAATCTAGCTGGATTATCGCAAGCATATGATGAAGATATAGGAAATATGTGGTATGATGATGTAGCTCTGGAGGGGAATTTTTGGAGTGACTATGTGGGGATAAGTGATAACTATACCATTGCAGGACCTGCAAATTCAGTTGATCTTTATCCACTAATTGAGGATCCTTTAATGTTGATGATTCACGTACGATATTCTTCTCTTATGAACGAGATTAGGATATCAGATTATCATTGAAGAAAAGTTGTCAAAAAGTTGTAAAAGCGTTGTGAAATTTCTTCTCACGTATATCTTATGTATTTTGTGATTTTAAGTTTCTTATTAAAGTCGAACAAGACTTTAATGGTGATAAAAATGAAGAAAAAGTATGTAATACTTAGTCTTGCTGCATTCTTCGCTCTCTTATTTACTATGCTACCTATTGCTCATGCTAAATCTTACAAACACATTACCTATGGAGATGCGATGGCTAGTTTCCAATCTGTAGGAGTCTATGGGATTGAACTGCGAGGTTTAGGTTTTAGTGACGATAAGTGGGATGATCATTTAAATTATCCATCTCCTATCACTTTCGATGAACGTATTTACCCATGGGTGGATGATTATGTCCAAACAGTATGTGAACATGATGCCTTCTTTATTTCAGTAGGAATGTCTTTCTGGTCATCAGATTTTGATTTCTTTGGTATGACAATGGATGATCTGTATTGGTTGTATGAAAACTATGAATTCGAGTTTTACGTTGATGGAATTCAACTTGAAACCATTAAAACTGATATTAAACCTATCCGTTTTGTTGAATGGGTGATATATGATTATCCTCCTATTCCTGATGGATATGTAGATACTGCTCTGTATACCTGGAGGCAAGGAACAGTCTTCAAAGCTGGAGAACTAGATGTTGGAGTATACGAACTGAATACAAAGGTCATTCTAGATGGTTGGCTGTATTGGGAATGGACGACATTCTTTAAAATAGCTGAATGCTGGCATTAAATCTTTCTTTCACCTTTTTTCTTTTTTTTATTTCAGTATTCTTTTAGCTCTCTTATTTGAAAGACATAAATAGTAGAAAAACCTTAATCTATTTGGTTATATGAGTTTAAAGTGTGAGCTTTGTGGAAAAAAAGTTGAAAATCTTAAGAAAATGGGAGGTTTCAGATGGGATCCCCGAATATACTGTTCAAGAGAATGTCAACTAATTGGAGATATAGATGTAAATCGTCTTCTGTTTATTGTGTTGATTGTATCTTTAGTTGGAATATACGTGTTTCCTATTCCTTTATATCTCTGGAGAAAAGGGATTAAACTCAAGAAACAAAGAGCAATAGAATTGAAGAACAAACAAAATTTCTGTTTCTACTGCAAGAAAGAAGTATCAGATCTTCAAAAAGGAAAGAATATCTGCATGAGTTGTGGTAATCCTATTCATTACTGTGATCTCTGCCAGAAACATGTTTTTGCAAATGAAGATACATTGCAAGTTGAACCTTGTGGACATATCTTTCATAGGAATGAACTATTAGATTGGTCTGAAGAGAATTCTGTCTGTCCAAAATGTGGAGAGAAAGTAGAATTAGTAGATTATGAACCTGAATAAACTGCAAAATGTATAAATAATTTCAGCCATAAAATTACTAGCAGGAATAGTGAAAAGAAATTGGTTTCTTCTAGAATAAAACTCAAACTTACTTTTTGTCTGTTACTAATTTCAATCTCAAATATAACTTGTTCATATGGCTGTATAGATATAGCTACAGAAAACTATGTTATTGCTAAAGCACAAGCATCTAGTGTTTCTTTTCCTTCTCTTAGTGGTGTGAATGATATTAATCTTACAATTCTATACAATGCTGATTTCCACGGCTGGATGGAACCACATGATGGTTATGGGGGAGCTGCTACAATGATGGGATATTTCAAAAGTGAGGGATATACATATGATAATGATTCTTTTCTGATACTTGGTGGAGGCGATCATAACACTGGACCAGCTGAAGCTACTCTTAGTAAAGGGGAAGCTGTTATCGATGTTATGAATGCAATGAATTATTCTGCTGCTGCAATAGGTAACCATGAATTTGATTTTGGAATAGAAATAATGGAACAACAAAAAGAAAATGCTACCTTTCCTCTATTATCCTGCAATATCTATGATGAAGGTACCACCAATTACGCAAATTTCACTGTACCTTATGTTGTTCAAGAACATGCTGGTCTCAAAGTTGGGATAATTGGTTTAACTGTATTCGGTCTGTATGCCAAAAATGAAGCTGACTATGATATGGAGAATTATGAAACTGCTGTGAGAAACTGTATAGGCGATGTTGAAAGTGATGGAGCTGAAATAATTATATTGTTAACTCATGTATCCCCTAATGCTTTAGAAAATCTAGCTAGTGATATTAGTGATCTGGGAATTGAACTCTTTCTGGGGGGGCATAGTCATGTTTCACGAAACAGCTTGATAGGGAACACTCTAGTAGTTGCCACTAAACCTTACTCAGAAGAATATGCAAAAATAAACATCAGTTTTGATAATATAACTAAAACCATCATTTCAAAAAGTGCAGCTTTAATTGATAATATTGAAGGAGGATCTACACCAGATTCTTCTGTTCAACAAGTAGTTGACTACTGGGTGAATAGAATAGATGCATCTGAGGTTATCACATATGCTTCAAATGACGTGTATGATGGATATCCAGAAAGTGCTATTGGAAATCTTGTTACTGATGGATTTCGGTACTACTTCGGTTGGAGTCATAACTTCGGCATAACTAATAATGGTGGAGGATTTAGAGATTTTTTCAGGCAAGGTGATATTACTCTAGGAGATATTGTTTCAGTTATTCCTTTCGAGAATAATCTGCTAGAATTAACCATGAAAGGTAATGAAATCCTTCAAATGATACAAGATTACCATGATTGGTATTCATTTTCAGGTATTAGATATAGATTCTATCAGGATCCAGGTCTGAATATACACTCTGTACAAATCTGGGAAAATGATGGTTTCTATAATTTAAATCCATCAAAAACGTACACAGGATTAATGAGTGATTTCAGCTGGTGGCAATATCACTATGGGATGTATTCAGCAGTTGATACTGGAGTTCATTATCGGGATGCAGTTATTGAGTATTTCAGGTCATTAAGCGACTTAAGTTCCCATACCTATGATGATAGAATTTTGGAGACAGATCAAGAACTCCCTGGTATTGGAGAATTCTCATGGATATATTATGTTCCTATAATACCTATTTTCATACTTCTAATTGTAGTTGTTCGAGTAATAAGGAGAAGAAAAATCAATTTAGAATAACAATTTGATACAATAGTTAAAATTGAGATTTCTCTTCTGATTTTTCTCTATTCTGTGTAATTAGGAGTTAAAAATTTCCCATTACCCTCTTCTGCAAAGTTTCTATCTTCATCATATACAATGTTTCCTCTAACTATTGTTTTCTCTATTTTACCTTGAAGCTTTTTACCATCGAAAATTGTAATCTTTTGTTTTGTGAACATATTTTCGTTTTTTAGTACATATTCTTTCTTTCTATCAATTACAATTAAATCAGCATCAGCATTCAATGTTATTGTTCCTTTTCTTGGATATAAACCAAATCTTCTTGCTGGGTTTGTTGATAGAGCTTCAACGCATTTTTTCAGGAAAACTTTCTTTCTATTTACAGCATCTATCATTAAAGGAATCATTGTTTCAATTCCAGGTGTTCCTGAACCTACACCGAAAATTCCATTTGTTCTTGTATCAACGTTCTTTTCCTCGTGCGTATATGGCGAGTGATCAGATGCAATAATGTCTATTGTTCCATCATTCAATGCTTCCCATGCTGCAATCAGATGTTTTTTTGATCGAAGTGGGGGATCTGACTTAGCCCATGGGCCAATTTTTTCAGCATCTTCTTCAGTTAAGAAAAGGTGATGAGGAGTTATTTCACATGAAACGTCAACTCCTCTCTCCTTTGCATTCTTAATTAAATCAAAAGAATTCTTCGAGCTCATGTGAACAAGATTCAATTTTACATTTGCTTTGTTTGCTAAAATCATAGCTCGAACACAAGCTTCTTCCTCCGCTATAGAAGGTCTAGATTCTGTGTGAGCTTGAAAATCCTTTCTGCCTTGAGAGAGTATACGTTCAATTTCATTTGAGATTATAGAATCATTTTCTGCATGAATGCTACTTACAAGATTTGTTTCTGCTATCTTCGAGAATATCTGCAATAAGCAAAAATCATTCTTTGCAGATAAATCCTTTAATTCAGATAATTCTTCCGGTGCATCCAACATGAACGTCTTAAAAGCTATGGCTCCTTTTTGGGCTAATTTGCTTATTGAATCAATGTTGTTGTATCCCGCTGCACCAATAATCCCGAAGTCAACTATACTTTTTTCTTTCATTACCTTTAACTGCATATCAAATGCTTCTATAGCTGATTTTCCTTCAATTCCCATTGGCATTTCTAGAAAAGTTGTGATACCTCCAGAAGCAGCAGCTTGAGTACCTGTAATGTAGTCTTCTCTATAAGAAAAAATTAAATCTAAAATATGAGTATGAACATCTATTCCTCCAGGTAAGATGAGTTTATTATTTGCATCGATTGTCTTTTCAGCTGTTGGAAGAGAACTTTTTTTCCCAATTTTAACAATCTTTCCTTTGTCTATACTTAGTCCTGTTTCAATAAGCTCATTTTCAATGAACACTTTTCCATTAATGATGTTCAAATCAGCCATTTTACTCAATCCAACTAGTTTTTCTCCAGTACTTTTATTTTACAGTAGAAGAATATATCTTTAAATCTTCGTGAGTAGTGATTAAGATATGCAGAATGATGAAAATCTACCCATCTTCTCTGGTGCAACTCCAAGACAAATTCAAAGTGATTTGAAATCACTAGTAGATTTCCAAAAAGAAGGATTACCATTAGAGGATTTGGAAGAGATTATTCAACAAAATCTTCTCCCCCATTTGAATCGATATGATCAACCTGGTTTTCTATCAATGTTTAACACTTTTCCTGAGAAAGGAGCAAAACTAGGAGCAGAAATAGCTTTAGAATTTAATCAAGGAGTAACAGATTGGTATGTATCTCCAGGAGGTGCTATGCTTGAAGAACTCTGTGTAAAAGCTCTCTGTAATCTATTCGGTTTCGGTAAAAATTCTAGTGGAACTTTCATGTATTCGGGAACCTATGCAAATCAACTAGCACTGTATCTTGCACTTCATTGGAAAGCTGAGCAAGAAGGATTTGATTTTGCAATGGAAGGTTTGCAAGGTTTCAAAAATCCAGATAGATTGATTGTATTGATTTCTGAAGATGCTCATTTTTCACTTAAACATGCTATAAGAATGTTAGGACTTGGAGAAAATAATCTCTTTACTTTAGCAGTAGACAACAACAGAAGAATTGATGTTAATAAAATGGAAGAGACTATTGCTGAATTAAGCAAAGAGCATGATATATTTTGTGTTGTCGTAACTACTGGAACAACCTCAACTGGATCTATAGATCCTGTCCAATCTATAGCAAGAATTTGTGAGGATATTAACGCTTGGCTACATGTTGATGGAGCATACGGATTAGCTTATGCACTGATTCCAGAACAAGCTAAGAAATTTTCAGGTATTGAAATTGCTGATTCAGTATCTTGGGATCCACATAAGCAGTTTGGAACACCTATACCTAATTCTCTCTTGTTCTTGAAAAGAAAAGTGGATTTTCGTCGTATGGCACTTCGAAGCGATTACATCTATCGAGAAGGAGAAGCAGTCCCTAGTCCTGGATTGAAATCACCACCATCGACCCGACCGATGTCAGCTTTACCTCTAGTTACTTCTATTCGTTTTCAAGGAATCACTAAAATTATTGAAAGACTAAATTCTCCTCTAATTGCAATAGAAAAATTATATGACAAACTAGATGATGATTCATCAATAGAAGTATGCAATAAACCAGATACAGGGATTCAGTGCTTCAGATTAAAATCTGAGAAAATTCCAGAAAAGAGAATGAACCAGTTTCAGAAGGACATTTATGATAAAGTAATCTCTGAAGCCAAACATTCAATTTCTTATACAAAATTGGGAGATAAAGGAGTATTAAGAATAGTTGCTATCTCACCAACGGATGTAGAAACTTTAATGAAAACCAACTCCTATGTTAAAGAGGTATCTAGGAATATCACAAATGGAATAGATATAAAGTGAAGATAATTATCATCAATCCGAACAGCGATTCAGAAATGACTAAGGCAATACAGGAGACTGCTAATAAATTCAAAGATGAGGATGCTCATGTTGTGTGTAAACCTACTCAAGGAGCACCAAAGTTTATCGAAACCTATGAAGATCAAGTAAAAGCAGCTCCAGGAATGCTGCAATTAGTTAGAGAATATGAAAACGAGGTTGATGGTTTCATAATTGCTTGCCATTGTGATCCCAATCTAGATTCAATCAAAGAGATAACCAAGAAACCTGTTGTTGGAATTGGTGAAGCTTCTATGAAAATAGCATCTATGATTGGACATAGTTTTTCCGTTATATCTATGACAAAGGATTCAATTCCTAACAAAATATCTCTTATCAGGAAATATCATCTGCAAGATGTTTTAGCTTCTGTGAGATCTCCTGAAGATGAGACAAAGAATAGTGATGATTATACAAAATTCTTAGAAACAGCAAAATTAGCTTTGAAAGAAGATTTGGCTGAGGTTATTGTACTCGGATGTGCTGGTATGACTGGGATGGATAAAAAACTGGAAGAAGAATTAGGAGTACCTGTTCTAGATGGCGTTGTGTGCGCTTTAATCATTTTATCTGGTCTAATAAAGTATGGAGTATCAACGAGTAAGATTCGAAGATACAAGTCCTCAGATTAAAAATTTAATTCAATTCTGTTTCGATTTTTTCAATTGCTTCTATGCAAATATCAATTCCTGTTTCAGCTAGTTTTTTAGTTATGATTAGAGGTGGTAAGAATCTTAATACATTGTTATAATGTCCTCCTATTTCGATAATAACTCCTCTCTGAAACATCTCATCTCTAATTTTCGAACACAGATCTGGTGAAGGTTTTTTTGTTTCTTTATTTTCTACAATCTCCACTCCAATCATTAATCCCTTTCCTCTTACCTCACCTATAATTGAAGATTTATGATCTATTACTTTGAGTTTATTCAACAGAAAATTACCGAGATTGTCTGCATAAGTAGCAAGATTATTCTCCAACATGAAATCTATTGATGCTGAACCAGCTGCCATTGCAGTCACATTTCCTCTAAATGTGCCAATGTGTGCTCCTTTTGACCAAACATCCAGATCTTTTCGATATGCAATAGCAGAAAGAGGATATCCTCCACCAAGAGCTTTTGATAGAGTTACAATATCAGATGAAGCTCCTGAATGTTCAGAAGAGAAGAATTTTCCAGTTCTACAGAAACCTGCTTGAATCTCATCGAAAACAATCGGTATTTCATAGTTGTTGCTAATTTCAGCAATTCTCTTAACAAAGCTGTTATGTGGAACTATACTACCTCCTTCACCTTGAATAGGTTCAATGATAGTCATTGCTGGATCAACAACTCCAGAATGTGGATCCTCGAGAATGTGTTCATAGAAATCAGCACAAGCATTAGCACAATCTTCCAAAGTTTTTGTTTTGAATGGGCATCTGTAAGAATAGGCAAAAGGTATGAAATGAATTTCAGGAATTAGAGGAAGATAATTTTGTTTCCAAGATTTTCCTGAAGTTAAAGCTAAGGCACCTGATGTCATGCCATGATAAGCCCCTTCAAAAGCAATTATTCCATGTCTTTTTGTAAGAGTCTTTGATAATTTGATAGCACTTTCAACTGCATCAGAACCTGTAGGTCCTCCAAAAAGTATTTTTGAATTGTTCTTGAGGTTTCCAGGTAAAATGTTCTGGATTTTTTCCACTAGTTCCAATCGAATCTTTGTTGGAAAATCAAGAGTGTGTGTTATGTTTTTTTGAATTTCCTCTACTTTATCTTGGATAAAAGGATTGCAATGACCTAATGCTAGAACGCCAGCTCCTCCAAAGAAGTCAATGAATATATTCCCATCAACATCTTTTATTGTCGCACCTAACCCTTGAGAAAATGCAACTGGAGAACCTTTGGGATAAGATACAGGCTTACCTTCAATCTTTTCTTGTAATTTAAGTATTTTTTTGGAATTTGGACCAGGGAGTGAACTTTCTATTAACGGAGCTTCATCTAAGCTTAATTCTTCAAATTTCATTCTAGCCAAAATAATCTCTAAAGTATTAAAATATTAGGGGTCTAGCACTTGCAGAATTTCAAAGTATTTCTAAAATTTTGCATTTACTATTCTAAACAATCACAGATTCTGAGTGCTTAAGTTTTTTATACAATCTTTAAAGGAAAAATTCTCATATGAACTCAACAGAAAAGAAACATCGATTAATGCAGCCCCCTGAGAGGCCTGTTTCCTCGATTTTTTGCTATGCTGCATACATTTCAGCTCTTGCGATTGGTATATTAACTTGGTGGATAATCCAGAGATACAATCTAGTTACTAATTCACTTTACACTGTATTGATTGTTGATTGCATAGCTACCTTAGTTATATGGGTATTTTCGATTATAAATCATAATTCATCTATCTATGATCCTTATTGGGTCATTGCACCTCCTTTACTAGCTTTGGGAGTAATATTCAGTTCTGGAGGATTGACAAGCAGTCACTGGTCTTTCAGACAAATTATTATTGTAGTCTGTCTTTTCGTTTGGTCATCTCGTTATCATATATTTTATAGATGGACTGGATGGCGAACTGGTTTAATACATGAAGACTGGAGATATGAAAAAATGCGAGATTTTCCATTACCCTATTGGTTAAATTCTCTACTTGGAATGCATCTATTCCCCACAGTACTTGTTTTCTTTGCATTTGCACCCGGAATTCTTGTTCTTCTTATTCCAGCTGTAGATCAGAATCCGTTTTCAGTCTTTGATGCATTGGGTCTGATTACTGCAATTATTGCTGTTCTGGTTCTGTATTTTTCAGATAGACAACTTCAAAGATTTCGATCATCGGAAGAATATAAGAAAGGTGGTATTTTTCGCGATGGTCTCTGGAAATATTCTCGACATCCCAATTATTTTGGAGAGGTTTTGTTCTGGGTATCCATGATGTTCTTCGGTATTTCAGCAGGACTTCACACATCGTATCCAGTTGTCGTTCTTGTTTTTGTAGGACCTGCTTTAATGGCTGTTTTTTTCCGCTTTAGCTCTTGGCTCATGGATGTACGTTCACTAGAAAGAAGACCAAATTATAAACAAGTTATGGAAGAAGTAAGTGCTATGATTCCATGGTTTCCAAAAAAGTTTCCAAAAAGAAAATCAAAAGAGGAATTGTAATCAAAACAAGAAAACGAATTTTGATTTGAACAATCAGAATCCTTCTTTTTTTTCCTATTTTAAGCGACCTTAAGAATTCCCACGAAATGATATACTATTCTCATTTAATGAGAAAACTATATAAGTGTATGAAATTGCTGTTTTCAATGCTTGCAAAAGCGAATTCTAAAAAAAATTAGTTTAGGTGAAACAAATGGAATTTAAAACATATGAAGAATCAAGATTGAAAGATCTTGGTGAATTAGTAAATGACGTTGTTAAACATTGGGAAATTGACCCTTGGTATCCTTCTATGGAACAACTAAAAGAAGTCTATGAAAATAACGAAAACTTTACTCCAGAAACCCGTCATTTTGTATATGATGGAGATAAACTTGTTGCATTTTTGAGCAGTGCTTTAGAAGATGAGGTTGAAGGAGTACAATGGGGTTCCATTCATATGCCTTTTATCAGAAAAGGATACGAGAAGGTGGAAGAGGAGTTATTCGAAAAAACTATTAGTTTACTTAAATCTAAAGGAGCTCAAGCTATTCGAGCTTCTTCCAGACCAGACCATGGATACATTCCAGAATTGTTAGAGAAATGGGGATTCGAGAAAAAGGATGGACAAGGTCACAGAGCTATACTCTTCACTGATAAATTTGTTAAGAAAGAATATACCAAACCTGATTATGTGTATGAAGTCGATCTTAAAGAAGAGAAGGGTTTAGAGAAATTCAAGAAAGCCTATCTTAAGGCTAGAACTGAAGTTACAGAAGAGAACTTTGCTCAAACCATGAAGCTTTTTGAAGAAAGAGATTTGACAATTTCTTGTATTATCCTAAAGAAGGATAAGCTCTTATCTTATGGTTTGTTCTATAAATCTGATAATCCCAAGAGATCATTCTTATCTTCGATACCTATTTTCGAAAAAGGTCATGAACATGTAATAAATGATGTCCTCGCTTACACCTTCAATAAAGCAAAAGAGTTAGGAATTGAGGAAATCTATCACAATATAGTTGAATTAGATTACGAAAAACTATACAAGAAATTGGGAATAGAATTTTCTCCGTCTTTCAGATATGAATTACATTTTGATTAAGAAGAAACTTCTTCTTCTTTTTCTTTTATTTTTATGAAAAAAAGTATAAAATAAACAAATACATGTTTATTTCAATTTAATTCAATTTTGTCTTCTTTCGTTTTCTAAGAATCATAACACTTACTAGTATAAGTGATAGCAAAGATAAAGCAACTGTGAATCCTGAAGCTTTCTTCGGAATTGAGTAGTAGTTTGAATAATCTGCCGTGTTACTAGAGTCATCTTTAGCTACTATTTTGTAAACAAGCTCACTATTTGCATATTGATTCATTGTTGTTTCATACACAAAATGCGTTCCAT
>JAEOTK010000071.1 GCA_016839875.1 Candidatus Heimdallarchaeota archaeon | reverse complement strand
AGTATCCACTAACTTTAATCTTAACGATACTAGTCACTCAAGTGTGTATCCCTGTTCTCGATATCAAACAGCTGAGTTTATGTTAAACGAGATTGAAGATGAAGAGGGTCTTACAGTTCAAGCATGTGCAGATGTTCTATATGCAACTCATGCAGAGGGTGAGCAATATACACTCTATAGCAACATCTTTGATCTTGTGAATCGAGATGTCTATTTCAACTTCGGAGATCAGTATCAACAACAGAAGAAAATCCATCTTCCTGATGTTTTGAATCAAAGTGAAATATCATTTAAGAAATATTATTCAAATCAATTCCTAGGGGCAAGAGGTTATATCTTGGTGAATGTAGAAGAGATTAACAATGATTTCTATTATCCTTCGGAAAAATCAAGTTATGCACCTGTATATATACTCATATTCACTTTATGTATTATCCATGTCTATAGAAGAAAGAAAAGATGAAAGAACTTGAATACTTCCCCATAACTCTAACGTAAACTTTTTGTGTATCTCTTTAAATCTCCCTTATTCATGACTGATACAGGGATTAGGATAGATCCATCAGAGCTTGTTATTCCAGATGATTCTGTCAAAAAGAAGAAGTTCAAAATAAAGAAAGAGGAAGCCATTGCTATCTATTCTAGATCTCTTGCAGTTAGCACATCAAATGGTTTAATCAATCCTTTTGTATCATTCATAGCTTTAACTATGGGTGCATCAGCTGGAATTCTAGGTTGGATACAAGCTGTTACTAATCTGCTTAGGCAATTTCTTGATCCAATCTTCGGTCGTATTTCAGATATGATGAGAAGAAGGATTCCCTTTATTGTAATCTCTACTGTCACTTGGATAATTCCTTATGCTTTTCTTTATTGGGTTCAAGCTCCTGCGTTTATTATACTAATTTCAGCAATAGTTAACATTCTACTCAGTTTTGGTAATCCAGCTTGGATATCATTGCAAAATGAACTCTTTCCAGCTGAAGTAAGAGGAAAGCTTACAGGTAGAGTCACTTGGTTTGGTTCTTTTGGTAGTATGATAGCTACTATTTTTACAGGAATTGTATTGACATTTGCATTTGGAGAAAATATTGATTATCAAAAATATATTCTGATTCCTGTAGGGGTTGGAGTGTTTATCTCCCTTCTTGCTGTTATTCCTTTCAGAAAAGTTGAGGAACCACTTCTTAAGGAGGGGGTTGAAATCGATAAAACAGAAAAGACTCTTAAGGAAAGCATCAAAGAGGTTTATAACAATAGACCTTTCAGAAAATTCGTTATTCTCTATTCACTTTACGGTCTCATCTGGACCTTTTCTTGGCCTTTATTCAGTATAAAGCAAGTGAATATTCTCAATGCAACACCTATGCAAATTGCTTACCTTGAAATTATCTTTGCAATTACTTCACTTCTTTTTGTTTTACTTGGTGCTAGAGTTGCAGATCGTTTTGGACGAACTAAACTCATTTTCCTTAACCGCTTTATCCTATTTCTCTTCCCTCTTGGCTATCTCTTAGCTTCACAAATCTGGCATCTTTACATAATTCACTTTTGTATTGCAAGTGTCTTCAGTTTTGGTATGGCTGGAGTAAACGCATATATTCTTGATATAGTTCCTGCTAAAAGCAGCGGACTATATATTGGATTTCTGAGTTTAGTAACAGGTGTCTCCTATTTCTTCGGAACTTTATTTGGAGGATACTTCGTGCAGATTCTAGAAAATTGGTATACTCAAGCATTTGCTCTCACAATTGCACTGGCTTTTGTTACTTGTGGTAGATTCTTGTTGAGTTTTCCATTTCTTCTATTGAAGGAAGTAAAGGATTTTCCAGGAAAAAAACTAAAGAAAGAATAAGGAAAAAGGAATTCTAAGCAGAACTATAGACTATTCCATATTTCATTAATAGAACTTTGACTAATATACTTAGAAGAATTGAAACTGTGACATTTAGCAATGTTCCAACAAGATAGTAACCTGGTTTTCTCTCTATATCTTCTCTTCTTACTAGTCCTTTGACACCTATGATGATCATTAAAGCTGTTACTTCATTTAGCAGAATGAATGTAAGGATGAGAATATTTTCGCATCTACCAATTATGAAACCGATTTTCTTTCTTCTACATCTTTCTTCCTTCGTTTCTTTCTTCTTCTCAGCTTCTTTGATTTCTTCATCCGTTAATAGTTTCTTGCACCTTGTATCAATGTACCATTCAACTAATCTAACCGAGAAATTACTTGCCAACATAATTATTGTAATTCCTCCTAAAATAATCAAAACATCCCATAACCAAGGAGGGGCAGCCATAGCGTATATTACTTCTTAGTATTATATAAATTCTATCAGAGATTTCTCTGCTTCTTTGATTAGTTTGAATTTCGCTCTTCTCAATCCATCCGAAACTGACTGCTGTGAAATTTTGAGTTTTTTTGCTACTTTGATTTGATTATTATACGCTTTGTAAAGTTCGATTATTTCCCTCTCTCGACTTGTCCATTCATATTTCAATTCCAGAATTAAATTCCCAAGCGAAGATATGACATCATTATATCCATCATTTATTTCAAATCTGAATAACCTCTTCTGACTCTTCAGTATTTCAATTGCTTTTGATGCTTTCCAAAATACTTCTCCATCAAGTTCATTCAGATTATCAGTTATCCTCCCTTGATCTAATTCTCCAGCAGATATTACTAGCCTAATCATATGCGGTAACATCTTTTCAATTAGTATCTGTGAGATCATAAATGCTTCTGGAACTGATCTGCAAACGCTGGTAAACTCATCACCTTTAACAATTTCAAATGAATAGAGTAATATCTTTCTATATTTCCTGTTCATTTCATCTATTACACTATCAATATGCTTCCAGAAGTTCTCTTTTTCTTCAATGAATCTAGATGATACAACATCACCTCTGATCACTACAAAATCACGAGCCATTGTACAAGTTTTCTCCACCAGATATAAATACATATCTATTAATATGTAATTACTAATACAGGTAAATATGGTTGTATTTATGTGTTTTTTTAATTCTTCCTTACGATATTCAAAGTGATTGACAATATTTTTATAACGCTAGATTGAATAAATCTTGAGATTTTATGCCTTTAAGAAGATGGTTTCATAAAAAAGATAAAGAGATTTTAAAGAATTTTGAAGGAAAGGAAATTATAATGCGATCTTCTTTTGCAAATTTCTTTGGACAAGAATCAAAAGGAGTTAAGCAAGTTAGAGGGAATGGTTTAATTGTACTAACTAAAGATGAGTTATACTTTGAAATGTATGCACCAAAACGACAATTTAATGTTCCTCTTAAATCTATATCAAAGATTGAAACAGTCAAATGGCATCTTAAAAAAACAAAATCTAGACCTTTGTTGAAAGTTATCTATAAAAATGAGTTAGGAGAGAACGATTCTTTAGCATGGTTAGTTCGAGATTTAGATAGTTGGTTAAATGTTCTAAATCAAACAATCTTAAGAATGTAGAACTGGAATACTTGTTTTCACCATTTCTGACATTTTTAGGAAAAATATAAAAATCATGCAAATAGTTGACATATTTGTTTAATGGTGATTATAATGGTGAATAAAAAGAGAATTTTGTTTTCATTTATGGTTGTTTCTTTAATGATGTTAGTAATAACAAACTCACTGTCACTAAGAGTAAATTCTGATTCAGATGATACAGTAGCTGAGTTAACATTAAAAGTCACAGGAGGTAGTTCTTTTATTGATTATTGTTCATCTATCGCTTCTTATCTAGAAGATATAGGAATTGATGTAACTGTTCAAGTAAAGGAATGGTCGACTCTTGTAAGTGATATTATGCTAAGAGAGTATGAGCTTCTATTCCTTGGACTATCTGGTGGATTGAGCCCAGATCGTTCAAATCTGTTTTCCGAGGATGGAAATCTGAATATCTTTGGTATTAAACAAACTTTTCCTTATTGCGATCAAAATGAGCAGATGCTGGAAGAGGGAACTACAATAGGTGATTTGGAAGTTCGTAAGCAACATTATTATGATTGGCAACAGTTAGTTATGGATCGTATAATACCGATGTTACCTTTCTATTCTCCTTTGCATTATGGTGTCACATGGGAAACAGTAAGAGATTATAATGCTAGTTGGGGAATTACTAATTGCTTACCTTACATGAGTTATAGTGGTACCCATGAAGGTCAAAATGATTTGAATGTATGGAATGAAGCTGATGCAATGTGGAGATATTTTAATCCATTATTAGCAGATGATTCCCCTTCTATGAAGATTTTTGATTTAATCTCTGAACCTATTGTTCAATTGAGTCCTGATCATGTCCCATTAAAAACTGGTTTGATTAACAATTGGGAAAAAATCAGTGATACTCACTATAAATTCTATTTGAGGGATAATATTTACTGGAATCCATCATATAATGTTACAGAGAGAACTGGAGGTTCATCTCCACTGGATACTATACCAGATGGGTCACTCATGAGAGGACTCAAGAGTGATGAATATAGTAATGGAAATAATCAACAAATCACCGCCAAAGATGTTGTGTTTACTCTTTTATCTTATGCAAATCCAGAAGTGAGTGATCATGCTGGTGAGTATACGTGGTTGAGCAGTTGTTATGAAGATGGTGGCAATCCTTTATCCTTGCATATGATGTTTGACGGAGATGTAGGAACTATAGGGCGTGAGCCATTCGTTGATTTTTGGAAAGGTCTTTCTATAGGTATTCTTCCTGAATTCTTTCTCAATTCTACTGATTCTACTATTAGTTATACATCAGGTGGAATTAAGTGCTGGGGATTGCATTCAAATATAATAAATACCCCTCAATGGAAATCATTCGAAGAATCTGCTTTTAGCTGCGGAAAAATGATGCTTGATTATTATATTAAAAATTCAAGAACTATTCTTACTAAAAGTCCATTTTGGTTTGGTTATGGATATGATGGTTATTCTCCCACATCCTCTTTTGTAGATACTTTTACAATTCATGTCATACCGGATCAATCCTCTGAATTCAGCAAATTTAAAGATGGGGATTTAGAGATTTTCGATTCTCTTAGTCAATTTAGATCTGACAGACTATTAATGGAAAACGATTCGAAATTCACTGTTTATAATACTACACTCAACTATCTAAATTTCCTAGCCTTTAATTTGGAAAATAGTTTCATTGGAGGATATGATAACTATATTTACCTCACAGAAGAGGGAAAAGAAGAATATTCTAAAGCTGCTGCAGTCAGAAAAGCTATTAGCTATGCAATCAATAGAACTGAAATCAATGAAATCTATAACTTCGGTGAAGCTATTATTTCGGATAGTGTTATGAATCCATATATGGGTTATTACTATTATGATGATATCATAAAATACCCAAGAAATCTTGATTTGGCAAAAGAATGGTTAGATGCTGCTTTAGCTGTACCAAGTTATGATCTTGCTGTAAAAAATACCAAATCAGCTAGTGCAAATAAGATTGTCACAGTTGGTTTTCCAACTGGACCTGGAGTAACTACTGTAAATATACATTATAGAGGTAACCTGTATACTTGGCAAAATGGAGCAATGGAGAATATTTCTGAAAACTACTTCTCCTTTGATATAGGAGGTAATCATGAGAAAGATGAGTATATAGAATTTTATTTTGTTTTTACTGATGCTAATGGAGATACTTGGACAAGCATAACAGAGAGCTTTAGAGTAGGGGAAAAATTCGGAGATACAAGTCTTTCACCTTATCCCTTAACTTTTCTACTAATTATACCCGTAATAGCAATAGTTTACAGAAGAAGAATGAAGAAGTAATATTCTTCCCTTTTTTCTTTATTTCAGAGATAAATATAATAATGATGGATGACCAATTAAATATTGATAGTAGGTTTGTTTGATGATGGAAGAGAAAGAAGAATTTGAGGAAATTGAGGAGGAGTATGAGGATTTAGACGATTTGGAATCTGTTCCCATTGAAATGGAAGAGTTCAGTGATATGGCAGGTCTGGAAGAGATACCTGAAGAACAAGAAGCAGGTTTGAGTGAAGGAGATGTAATAATCACTTATGGAGAACAAATTGAAGACGAGATTGAGGTTCTAGAGCGCAAATATAATGAAACAATTGAAAGACTTCAGTCTGAAGATACTGAAACAGCCCTTCGAGAACTAACTGAACTTCTTAATGAAAGTAAAATGCTTGATGCTCATCACATAACAGCAAAAATTGCGACTTACATTGGAAAATTGCTTAGTTCTCAAGGTAATCACAAAGAAGCAACAGAGTTCTACCTTCTGTCAGTTAGTGAGGCTCGAAAATCTGGAGATAAAGAACTGCATCTGGAGAATCTCACTCCATTTGGTTTGAATCTATTACAATTTGATCCAAAGGATGCGTCTGTCGTGTTCGGTCAGGCTGTTAAACTTGCAGATGAATTAGGTGATAAGGAATCTTATGCATTGAATACACTGCATTTT
>JAEOTK010000070.1 GCA_016839875.1 Candidatus Heimdallarchaeota archaeon | reverse complement strand
TACTGCTGATCCGAGTTACATTGAAGTAACTATTACCTTTACATATGATAAGGATTACTTGTATATGTTTTTGGAAATTCCTCATGAAAGCAATGATACCAATCTCGAAGAAGTGATTTTGCTCTTTGGAAATGAAAAGCTTTGTTTACAAAATCTCTCTGCACCTCTTCTCCTAGTTAACCTAAATCCTGCAGGTGAAAGCTTTGTTCGCTCAGGAATTAATGCAGAACTTAGAGTTCCAGGTATCGTCCCAGTAATATCACCTGATTATTATGGTGTTGTGAGTACTGTAGAAACTTACGGCATTCAAGGATTGGAGTATGGTACTTTCAGAGATTTCGGTTCTCGTCAATTAGAAAATGTTGAAGTAAGATTACTAGTCTTTGAGATAGCTTCTGGTCCGATTAGACCTTTAACTGACTCTGACAATCCAGGGAATTTATATCTGACAGAGATGACAATTAGCGTTAGTGATTTAGATCCTTCAGCTCCTTATGATAATCCCTGGTCAGCTATGACTTTAGAAGATGAACAATTGTATTTCAATCTGTATAAAATTACATTCTCTAATGAAACATCTACACCTACTCGAACTATTTCTTTCAACAGTACAACAATGTTTATCCTCCTTCCTTTAGTATGGGTGCTTACTCTGCGAAAAAGGAATTTAAAGAAATAATTTTCTAAAAATCAATTCTCTATTCTCTTAAGGAATTCCTGTACATGTGGAAGAACAACTCCTGGGAGGAATTGAACATTGTGTCCCTTATCTTCGAAAAGAATCGCTTCTGAATTTTTCATTTGCTTACTTACTTCTTTAAGATGAGGATAAGGATTCCATTCATCCTTTTCTCCTGCATATAATAAAAATGGAATATCTAAATCTGGTAAATGTTCATCTACTTTAGCAAACAAGTCTTCACTATTACTCCAAGCGTTAATTGCTTTGAAATCCATTGCTCGTATTCCTCTTTCAACCTCAGGAGTTATTACTTCTCCTCTTTCTTTCATTGCTGCTAGTAAACCATCAGCACCTTCTTTGAGTTGCTCTCGGATTTTATTCTGCAATTCCATAGTTTCCTCTGTAAGACCTTGAGGGTGCATTCCTCCGATTATAAAACTAAGAAATCTTTTTGGATAATCTCTTGATAAACAGAAAGCTAGATATCCTCCTAGTGAATATCCCCAACAATGTGCTTTTTCTACCCTCAAATCATCTAAAACAGCTATAATATCTGAAGTAAAATTCCTTGTAGAGTATGACTCCGAATCATGAGGTTTATCGCTAGCACCATTACCCCTAAGATCTATTAGAATAAGTTGGAATCTCTCTTTTAAAGTGGCCACATGATTTGCTGCATACCACTCATGATGACTCCCAGGACCTCCGTGAAGCATAACTATAGAAGGACCTTCTCCTTCAACAATATAATGGATCTTTACTCCTTTGTTATCTACAAATGGCATGCAGAATAGAAAGATTCAAACATTCTTAAAGGTTCTTTTTCGATTAGTAACTAATCTTCTTTTTTGCGAAACCATCCTTTTATTGAGGATACTGCTTTCGAGTCTTCTTTAGTTAATCCAATTATTGCTGCTAGAAGAACAAGGCCAATTATTAATAAGAACAGAAGTCCTAATCCTACTGCTACACTTGCACTAATCCAGATTGGAGAAAATACCCATAACCACTTCCATGCAATTACATTAGTTAATTTTAAAATTAGAAATATAATCGTGAGAAGTATTACTGTACCTGATCCTCCACTTGAACTTTTACGTTTTCCGTTAGTCATTTTCATATAAATTGAGGAATTTCTTGTATATAATAGTTCTCAATCAAATTTTTTGAAATACCATTTGAACCTGCAATATTCTTCAAATCCTATTCTCTTGTAAATGTTAAGTCCCATTGCCGAACTTTGTAGAATAGCTTCATTATAGCCTTGTTCTTTGGCTTCCTTTAAAGCTGCTAATGTTATTGCAGTGCCAAACCCTTTCCCTCTATGTTCAGTTTTTGTAATTACGAAATATACACCTGCTACATCATCATCCAAAATTAAAGCTGCGATAGTAACTGGTTCCCCTTCACTATAGCCAACAAATTTAGGATAATTTTCTTTCTCTAATAGAAACATCTGTGATTCTAGAAGTTGATTTTGTCGATCTTCTGGTGTCCCCATACCTGCTATGAATACAGTTACCCAATCTTCCAATTGTTTTGCATTTTTAACTAATTCAAATTTAAGATCAGAGCTATCTAGATAAGAAAGATCTAAATCTTTCAATTCTATATGCATTCCAGGAGGTTCATCTACTTTCCTAAAACCTCGTTTTTCAAGATAAGTATCTAAATTCGCTGGTCTAGAATTTGGCCCAATCCACCATAGTACTGGTACTTTTTTAATTTCAAATAATAATAGCACTTCATCTAATTGTTGTTCTATTTTTTCTTCAGAAAAATGTGCATTTGTGATAGAATTCATAAATGCAAAAGGAAGTTCTGTTACTATCTGTATTCTCAATGAATCATTTACAAAATCTGTATCTTCTAAATCTTTCCAGGTTGCTAACATAGCTGCAACATTATCTTCGATTAATTTTATTTTCTGAAGTTTAAGCTCCTCGTCCAT
>JAEOTK010000010.1 GCA_016839875.1 Candidatus Heimdallarchaeota archaeon | reverse complement strand
ACTTACCATAAGCATACTCAGGCTTCTTTTCTGGATTGTAATCATCAAATCCTGTCGCGACAACAATAGCTCCAATATCAAGTTCAATCTTCTCATGTTTATCTTCATGATTGATTGCTTCAGCTTCACATGTTTCTACACATTGCATACATTCAGAGCATATTGAACAAGAAATACAACGCAGAGCTTCTGCAACAGCTTCTTCCTCTGTGTAACCAAGATCTATCTCACGGAAATCAGAAATTCTCTCCTCTACTGGAGCTCTCTTCATCCTCATTCTAGGACGTTTATCTTTTTCTAATCTCACAATATCAATCTTAGTGATATCCTCTTTTCGTCCTTCCTTCATGTCTACTTTTCTGAAATATCTATCAATGGATATAGCAGCTTCTCTGCCAGTTCCAATAGCGCTAACAACTGAAGGAGTTCCAGGAACTATATCACCAGCTGCGAATACCCCAGGAATACTTGTTTCGAATGTTATAGAATCAATCTTAATTGTTCTTCCACCTGGATTTGTTTCAATGGATTCAAATCCTGTCAAATCTGGTTTTTGACCTATAGCCAGAATTATTGTATCACCTTCTATAACTGGAGCTGGATCGTCGCAAAATTCAGGTTTGAAGGAACCATCTTCTTCATAAACAGAGGTACAAATCATAGTTTCTAATCCAGTTATCTTACCTTTCTTACTAAGTATTTTCTTTGGACCTAATTCATTCCAGAATACTATACCTTCTTCTTCTGCTTCCTCAATTTCCCAAATATCTGCTGGCATCCTATCTTTCAGAGCAAGATCTCTAGTTTCGAGACATACAACGTGAACTTCTTTTCCTCCTACTCTTAAAGCAACTTTAGCTGCATCCATTGCAACATTTCCACCACCAACGACAATGATCTTCTCTCCAAACTCAGGAATTTTTTCACCTTTTTTAGCTGCTTTGAGGAAGTCTAATCCTTCAATTGTCTTTATGTCTTCTCCACCATCCACAGTTAGATGAGCAGGTAATTGAGCTCCAATACCTACGTAGACAGCATCATATTTTTCTCTCAACTCCTCAAATGAAATATCTTTACCAACTTTAGTATTGTTAATCAGTTCAATACCTTCATCTAATAGACGTTGAATATCGTATAATGCTATATCTACTGGAAGACGATATGAAGGAAGACAACTTGTCATTATCCCACCAGGAATTTCTGCTTCATCATAAACAGTTACTGAATATCCTTCATGTAACAGATGAGTTGCACAAGATAAACCAGAAGGTCCAGCTCCAACTATTGCTACTTTTTCTTCTTTTGTTGGAGTAATCTTCTCTGGGGGAGGTTCATCATTCATTCTGTTGTAATCAGCTGCAAATCTTTTCAATTGCATAATAGAGATAGGTTCATCAATATCAGCTCTTTTACATACTTCCTCACAAGGATGATGACAAACTCTACCACAAACAGATGGAAAAGGATTCTTTTCTCTGATAAGGGCTAAAGCTTCTTCGTATTTGTTTATTCCAATTAATTGAACATATCCTTGAGCATTATTATTTGCTGGACAGGTTACCTTACAAGGTGAATATTCGTCAAGCTTCGCAATAGTATATTTTTGTGGAACAGCTTGAGGGAAGGGAATGTAAATCGCTTTCCTTTCCGTCATACCTGTGTTATATTCATCTAATTCAATTACTGGACAATTTTCAGTACAATCACCACAAGCAGTACATTTTGTTAGATCAACATACCGTGCTTTCTTGTTCACAGTAACCTTGAAATTCCCAATATATCCTTCAACATTTTCAACTTCAGAATATGTTAATAGTTCAATATTTGGATGTCGAGCTATATCGACCATTTTAGGAGTAAGAATACACGCAGAACAATCTAATGTTGGAAAAGTTTTATCTAGCTGTGCCATCTTTCCACCAATACTTGGAGTTTGTTCAACCAAGTAGGTTTGATAACCCATATTTCCAATATCTAGAGCTGCTTGAATACCCGCAATTCCTCCACCTATTACTAAAGCATTTGGAGTGACACCAACCTTCTTCTTCTCTAGAGGTTGTAGAAGAGATGCTTTGAGAACAGCGCTAGCAACAAGAGATTCAGCTTTTACTGTTCCTTTTTCAATATCTTTGTGTACCCATGAAACTTGTTCTCTGATATTAACCATTTCTAAGCAGTAAGGATTCATACCTACATCTTGGAGAACAGCTCTGAAGGTCGGTTCATGCATTCTTGGAGAGCATGAAGCTACGACTATTTTATCCAGATTAAGTTCTTCTATATCTTTCTTAATCAACTCTTGACCAGGATCTGAGCACATATATTTGTAGTATCTACTAATAGCAACATTTGGTAAATCCTTTGCACTTTCTGCAACTTTTTCTACATTTACAGTTGCACCTATGTTAATACCACATTCACAAACATAAACTCCTACTTTCATCATAATCAGCTCCTACTTAGTAAGAATACCTCCAATTTGAGCAAGCACTTGTCTATTACTGTAGTGCTTCATAGAAATAGCACCCGTTGGACATGCAGCTGCACATGAACCACAGCCCTTACATACGACATCATTTATCTTGACAATTTTATCTTCAGCAACAAATTCTATTGCACTGAAATCACATAATTTTTCACATATTCTACATCCACTGCAGAGATCATCATTCACTGTTGCAGATATAGCTTCAACCATAACTTTTCCTTGTGCTAGAGGTGCAGAAGCTCTTACGGCAGCTCCACTAGCTTGAGCAACGGAATCTGGAATGTCTTTGGGACTTTGACAACAACCTGCTAAGAAGATTCCATCTGTAAATGTATCAATTGGCCTAAGCTTAGGATGGGCTTCTAATAGGAAACCATCACCACTCATACTGATATTCAGTTTTCTAGCCAAATCCTTTGAATCAGTTTTTGGAACTAAACCAGTTGCCAATACAACAAGATCAGCATGAATATCTGGATGTCCTTTTGCTTTAACTATTGCTCCATCTTCCTTTCCTACAACTTCTATAGAATCATCCAGTTCTCTACGCAAGTAGTTGACTTCTTCATCTTGAACTCGAACATAAAACTCTTCGAATCCTTTACCATAAGCTCGGACATCAGTAAAGAACACAGAAATGTTTGCATCAGGAATCTTGTCTCTTACCATATGAGCTTGTTTTGCGGTATACATACAACAGACTCTTGAACAATATTCGTTTCCTTCAACATCTCTAGAACCTACACATTGAATAAAAACAACATTCTTCGGCTCTTTTCCATTTATTTCCAAATGTCCTTCTGTAGGTCCTGCAGCATTGACTATTCTCTCAAATTCCATCCCTGTGATTACATTCTTAATTTCAGGATAACCATATTTAGGTTCAATAGATGGATCATAATTATCAAAACCTGTTGCAACTACAATTGTACCAACTTCGAATTCAACTAACTCTTCTTTTTGATCAAAATCAATAGCATCTTGTTCACAAGCTTCAACACATAGAAGAGTATCTCCACATTTACCAGCTCTAAGCATATTGCATCGATTGGGATCAATAGTATATTTTAGTGGTACTGCTTGTGGGAAGGGAACATAAATAGAACTTCTCTTACTTAAGTTCTCATCGAATTCGTTGAGAACTCTTCCTTTTAATCTACAAGCTTCTGCACATAGACCACACCCAACACATTTGTCAATATCAACATATCTTGGTTTCTTCTTTACAGTTACAGTGAAGTTACCAATATACCCATCTACTTTTTCAACTTCTGAATAAGTTAGAAGTTCGATATTTGGGTGTCTTGCAGCATCTACCATTTTAGGTGTAAGAATACATGCAGAACAATCTAGTGTAGGGAAAGTCTTATCTAACTGTGCCATCCTT
>JAEOTK010000069.1 GCA_016839875.1 Candidatus Heimdallarchaeota archaeon | reverse complement strand
TAGAAGAGAAGAATATGATCAAGTCTTTTTCCTGAATGGTGCCAGAAGTCCAAAAGATATGCTATTCAAAGAAGATTTCATTGCTATGGCTCAACGAGGAATAATCGAAACTCATCTTTCAGTTGATAAGGATGACACAGGTAAATGGTCGTATAATGAAGGAGTAGTCACTACACTATTTCCAAAAATTATAGATAGAATAGTAAGTGAAAAGACAACCGCGTTAATTTGTGGACCACCAATTATGTACAAATTCGTAATTAAAGAATTGTTGAAATTGAAGATACCCAAAGATCAAATTTTGATGACACTTGAAAGACGTATGAAATGCGGGCAGGGACATTGCGGTCATTGCGCAGTGGAAGGTAGATATACCTGTCTAGAAGGGCCAGTATTCACATACTATGATGTTCAGCGAATTAAGGAGTTGATTTAAAATGTGGCAGAGACAAAAGAAACCCGTTGTTGGCGTGTTTGGATTTTCAGGTTGTGCTGGAGATCAATTAGCAATCATACATATGGAAGATGAACTTATCGATTTCTTCACAAGTGCAGATATAAAATTCTTTCATATGGCTCAATCTCATCAAGAAGTTGAGCATGTAGATGTAGCTTTAGTTGAAGGTAGTATTAATACATCAAGACAAGAAGCTGAATTGAAAGAAATCAGAAAAAAAGCCGACATAGTTGTAGCTCTGGGTACATGCGCTTGTTATGGAGGTATTCAGTATCTTGGAGAAGATGAAAAAGAATTCAAAGAAAGATTAGCTTACGTATATGGAAAAGATGGCAAAGTATCTGAGTTCCATGAATTAGTAGGTCAACCTCAAGCAGCAAGGCCGATTAGTGATTTCATCAAAGTTGATTTTGCAGTTCCTGGATGTCCAGTTGCCAAAGAAAATCTTGTACCAATATATACTAAATTGATAAGTGGTCTTAGACCAGTTAAGTATCCTTATTCAGTCTGTCTTGAGTGTAAATATCAAGGTAATGATTGCTTCTTGTTACATGGCAAATTCTGTTTGGGACCAATTACAGCTGCAGGTTGTGAAGCACGATGTCCTTCATTGAATGTTTCATGTGTAGGCTGTTTTGGACCATTTGAAGCTGCAAATTATAAATCAATGATTGATAAACTAATAGAAATTGGTTTAACAGAAGAAGAAGCTCACAGAAAGATCATGATGTTTGGCGGTAGTGCTGCTAAAGAAGCTTTAGGAGGATTAGAAAAATGAAAAATCTAAGTGTCGACGTTATAGCCCGAGTAGAAGGAGATGGAGGAATACAAGTTATTGTAGAAAACAATGAAGTAAAGGATGTTTTAGTGGACATATTCGAGGGGCCCAGAATGATCGAGGCTCTAGTAAGAGGAAAAACAATACATGAAGATATTTCACTTGTTGCACGAATATGCGCAATTTGTACAGTATCGCATCGTTATGTAGCCATTAAATCTATCGAAAAAGCACTTAAAGTTGAAGTCCCTGAAAAAGTAAAACTTCTAAGGCACTTAATGCACCTTGCTGAGTACATCGAATCTCATGTTTTACATGTTTACTTCCTAGCTGTACCTGATTTCTTTAAACAACCATCTGCGATAGCTCTTTTACCTACTCACCAAGAAACAGTAATCGAAGCTGTAACAATGAAGAAATATGGAACAGAATTAATGAAACTCTTAATGGGTAGAAAGATCCACGGAGAAAATCCTCAAATTGGTGGTTTTGGAAGAATTCCAACAAATGAAGAATTAGATTACTTTGCAGAGAAAGCTGTTGAACAAAAAGAATGGATTTCAAAATTCATCGATGTTATGGCAACATTAGAAATTCCCGATTGCTGTGAGAGAGAAACACTGTATATGTGTTGCAATCCTCCTGATGACAAATTCGGATTTGAAGGGGATTCAATACTTCTCTCTAACGGAGAAGAATATCCTGTAGAAGATTACAAAAAACTCACAAATGAAAGAGTTGTTTCTCATAGTTACGCTAAACGCTCAAGATACAATGATAAGCCTTATTCAGTCGGAGCATTAGCCAGATTAGCTATTATTGGTGACAGATTAACTGGTGAAGCAAAAGAAAAATACGACAAATATTTCAATGAATCTTGGAAACTTAATCCAATATACAACAATCTTGCTCAAGCAATAGAAACACTCTGGGCATATGAAGAAATTCCAGCTTTGATCGAAAAGATAAAAGCTCTTCCAGACGAAGATATCATCATCCCAGATTTGAAGGATGGTTTCGCAACAGCTGCTGTGGAAGCACCAAGGGGTATTCTATATCATACTTATGAGATCAAAGACAATAAAATAGTAAATGCAGATATAATTACTCCTACAGCTCAATTCTTAGATGATGTAGAGGAGTATATCAAAGTAGCTGC
>JAEOTK010000068.1 GCA_016839875.1 Candidatus Heimdallarchaeota archaeon | reverse complement strand
CAAGCATTGCTGTAATGGAGGAAGGAGATAGAGAGATAGAAGAATTGGTGAAATGGAAGATGGAAATACCAAAAGGATACTCAGAAATGTTCTCAACAATACCGTATGTGATACCGCTTCAAATGCTAGCATACTATACAGCTGTGAAGAGAGGATGTGCGGTCGATACTCCCAAAAATTTGAGTAAAACGATTACTGTATTGTAAAAATGAATTTTTATTTGTTTAGAATTTTGCTTAACCTTTCTTCATTTATACAAATGTGCTCTAACTCATCTTGAAATTCATTTAGAAGCTTGATAATTGTCTCATTATCCAATTGATAAGCAAGGATTTTTGATCTCGCAGGAGGTGATAAATTTGATTGTTTTTTCATTAAATATCTCACGGTTGATTGTTTTAATAATCGCTCTATGAATAATCTTCTTCTTTTAGGATAAAAAATGAATAACCTTTTAGATAATATTTCAAGATTCAGTATTACTTCAAATAACCAGAAGTTTATTTGTATACTTGATCCAGTTCCTGTTTTTAGTCTTGATAAATCCACAGAATGTTTAATATGCAACCTCTTCAGCATCTTTAGAATAATCTTATCATCCTTATGACAAGAAAATCCAATTCCAAATTTTCCCTTCCCTCCAGAAACGGTACCATCTCCTTCTAGTATTCCAAACAAGAATTCCCATATTAACTCATCATAAATGCAAGTATTTAGATACACTATAATCTCATTCAGTATTCGAAGATGAACCTCCATAACTAAATTTCTGTTATCACGTATCCCTAACGATCCACATTTATTCCACTTTCTAATATTATCATGTTTTGTTTCTCTCAGTTTTATCCTGTCTTCAATCAAATTAATACTTGCGTTTTTCTTCCAATAATTAATAAGATCAGATCTTGTATTTGCTTTTGTTCTTTTATCAGATGGTTTTTTACTATATGTTAATCTATATTCTAGTCGATTACCATAAATCAATTCATTGTATTTTCCAATATAATACACTGCTTGCTCAGGTGTAGATGCATTTATCCTCCACGCCCAACCTTTCTTTGTTCCATCAGCATAATAACATCCAAAGTAATGTATTAACTCCAGTAAATTAACCTCAATTGGAGTAAATATGGGTACATGGTTTCCCTTGAAGATTATCATCCTATTCTCATCAACCTTTCCTAAAATAGCATCTGGGAATATCGAGGGGAGATAAAACGTCTCATAGTCTTCCTCTTCAACTAATTCAGAAGGAAGTTGATCAATACTGTTCAATATCCTAATTCTTGCATCTGTTGATTTTGGAACATCACTCAATCTAAATAATAATAGAAATTCATCATTTCTAGACTTATTTGATCTATCTATTTTGGTTATCAAAACAACTTCTTTGAATATTGCTCTCTCAACTATTGCTTCCACCTCAAATATGTCATTTTCTTTTATTTCATATTCCTCTACAACAGAATCAGGTAATCGTACAATCTTATCTGCGCTGATTTTAACTGGAAAATGCTCCATCTGGTAAATATAACAATTAACTTCTTCACTTATTAACGAGTATTCCAAACATAGTGCTTTGGGTATGTAAAATCCCCATCCCTTTGCTGTAGCGGAGAGTTTAGCTGTGAGAGTGTTTGTCCTCATCATAGAATCTATTAAGGTCAAATCATAGACTTTTCCAGGTTCTACTGATTCTCTTAATTCTGTTGGAATAGTAATCCATCCTGTTCCAGCTCCACTCCCTTTTCTTATTGTTCCTTCCCACTCAATAACCTTTTTAGTTTTTTTCCATTCAAGCATCTCTTTCTCTTCTAAATCTTCTTCCTTCTTCCAAGGAAATCCTTCACTTTCCTTATGCTTCTTGATGAAAGCACTTACTTCTTTTCCGTAAAGATTTGATTTCGAACATATTGCTGCAGGGATATAGAGGAACCAAGAGTTTGCAGAACTTTTCCTTAAGTCTGTTATGAAAGCTACTTCTTCACCTTTTTTTGCAAATAGAAAAACATCATACTCCTCTCCAAGTTCTGCTTGATTTTTCATTTCAGCGGGTAAAGTAATCCAGCCCTCACTAGGTTCCGGGCGATGTCTTACTATACCTATCCAATTAATTTCACTGTCTCTTTCAATTGCAAATCTATCTAATCCTTGGGTAGGATTGGGTTTAACTGCAAGCACTTCTGTATTACGTTCTAATTGTTCCTCTTCATTAACTATTACTTGATTCTCAATCTCCACGTTTTTTATGCTCTTAACATAGTATTTCTCCAAGCGATAGTATTTTCCTAAGCTTGGTGATTCATTGGAAATCTCCATTAGATGTTTTTCTGCAATATCTAAGGGTAATTTTTCTGCTTCTGCAAAACGTTCAAGTGGCACAGGATGAGCATGATCAATTTCAGTAATGATCAAATTCCGTATTCTTCCTTTCTGTTCTTCTAGTTGTCTTGAAGTATAGTTTTCTTCTGCAGACACGATGTCTGCAAGTGGTTTACTTTCACTTTGTTTGCTCATCGTTACTGGTACTTTACCTTTTCTTATAAAGTCAAAAATAGCAGATAGACGCTGTTTTTCCTTTACTTTCCCTAACCTAAAAGTAAGAAAATAGAGAGCGATAAAACAGAGAGGTAGTAAAATAGTCCACCCAGAATCAAAGCTGTGGGTGTTTCTGAATATATAGAAAATCAATAGCACCCACGAGACAGGAAGAGCAATTACTGTAGGAAAACCAATAATCGTTGCTAAGAAGAATTGATCTTCGTAATAGGTTGAACTTGTTGAAAGAATAATGATAGAATACCAGGGTACAGTTGAGATGCAAAGAAAGATGAAGAAAAGGAAATAACCTGCGTTTCCACCAGAAACAAAGGAAATTGAACCCAGTTCTTTTTCAGCAATAGAATAAATATTGTTGAGTAATTGGTTATGAAAGAAGTATTTTCCAAATAGATAAGCTAAACAAAAGAATGAAAGTAGCGCTTTGATGGCTGTTTCGGTTGCCCTAGAAAACAGTTTCTTAGTATCAGTGATAAAAGATGAGAGCCACCCTTGTTGAGTATTAAGCCCATCAATTGTTAAATCAAAGTTCTCAATAATTCCTGAAATCCTTTTTTTCTTCTTGTTACTCCTTACTACTAAGCTAACCAAAGCAAGAATATCAAATAAACCAACTATACCTAAACTAAAAGCTCTTGATAATGAAACAGGTTCTTTAGTGTTGATATCTCCATTAAGCTCCTCAATAGGATCCGTTGGAAAATCTGGAGGAGTTGACGATGAAGGGGAATGGGAGGTGATCTGATATTTCAGATTCTTGATTGTAACTTGATTACCATTTCCATAGATCGTCATTATCAGTTTTACTTCATGATAACCTGAAAATAATAGAGGAATTTTACTAGTTATATTCACATTATTATCAGTAAAAACAATTGAATTAATGACAAGTGTATTATCTATTTCTAGAGTTATTTCGGATGTTATTTGAGTACCCAAATCATTTGAGAGATTACAAAAAACAGTTATGTTATAACCGGAAACCAAATTATCAGAATAGAAAACATCATAGAAAGTCAAGAATCGAGGTTCAGCAACGGGTGTAGTAATGACTTCTTCAGAAATTAGAGTTTCTTCGAGAAAACCTTCTGAAAGACCAGAAATTGGTTTAATCTCAATCTTACTTGTATTAAGTATGTAAAAAATTCCTTCTCCTTCTGCGTCTCCACTTATGCTGAAGGTTAGGGGAAATTGGTAAAAACTAGTATAAGTCTGTATTTCTAATGAATTGGGAAGATTTGTTTGTTCTGCAGCTGAGATGCTTCCTTCAGCAAGTTCTTCTGAATTTATCTGCAAAGAATATTCAATTGCAGGAGAAATAATTGTCCCAATATAACCATAATCAATGTTAATTTGTAATATTTGACTTGGATTATTACTTTGAGGTTTTAATGAGGATAAATCAAAAGTGTAAGATATACCCATTCCCACCCAATGCTTAAATTCCAATATATTTGTGGGAACAGCACTCTCAAGCGAATATGCAAAACCAGAAAGCTGAATATTATTTATTTCTACAATATTTAGACACATATCTATGGAAAAGTGAAAAATAATTACGTTCAATCCTAATTTAAGTGGTAAGAGAAATATGTGTGAGTTTATAGAATCTTCCTCAAAATTCCTAGTTTCTATAATTGAACCATTTATCTCAATTTCAATATATTCAGATAGAGCATCAAAATCATTACTTGAAAATTCGAGTGTAAGATTACATCTATCTAACTCTTCATCATTAAAAAATGCTGAAATTACGCTTACTTGTTTAAGTTTAGAAAGTGAGCCTTGAAACATAAAAGACTCAGGAATAATTGGAAAGAAAAATGGAGTTTCACTAATTTGTGGAACTACAACAGGTTCAATATTGGTATTAGTGAGTATTGTCAGTGTTCCTGACCATGAGGAGAAGTAGGTATTGCCTTCACAAATTATGGTAATATTTGTAGAACCAAGAAATGGTTGGGGATATTCAAAAGCTCTGGTTATTTCATGCACTGTTTGATCTTGATATACAGAATCAATCAGAAACTCAATTGTGGTTTCATTAATATTAAAAATAATTTTCATACCTGAACTATCAGTTCCATCTCCTGTAATGATGAAAGACAAAGTTATACTATTGAAATAATCCAATTCTAGATTATTCCACGACACATTAAATTCCTCTTCCCCAGAAGTACTGTTATAATCATATGTTATCTCTTGATTGAGGGAAGAACATAACTTTGATTGGATTGTTGAATCAGAATTACTAAATCCTCTTGTTAAACAAAGGGGAGAAAATATCAGTATTAGGACAATTATTAGTACCTGAAAGGATTTGCTATTGGTTTCCATTTTTTACTTTCAACATAATTATCAGTAAAATGGCTTAAAAACACGGGAAAATTCTATAAATTGTGGATAGCAGGTATTTCTATTCTTGCTGGGTTTAAATATAGAAATTTGTAATCATATTGAATATAATGCTAGTTCTTGAATTACTAAGATATTTTAGGATAAGAAATAGGAAAGGTAGTCCGATATTAGAGGAGATTTTGCTTATAGGAATAGCAATATTGATATTTGCCATCATATTTGGTTTGGTTTATAGTTTAATTGGGTGGTCAGAAGGACAATTCTGGGAAATATTTGGTTGGGGCAACGGAGAATAGTTCTTTCTTTGTGGAGTTTTTAT
>JAEOTK010000067.1 GCA_016839875.1 Candidatus Heimdallarchaeota archaeon | reverse complement strand
TTTTGAGGTTTTTTAGGTTTCTTAGCAGTTGATTTAGGAACCTTGACTTGTTTACCACAATAAGGACAAAAAATGCTCCTGGTTGGGATTTTCTTTGAACAGAACTTACAAGTTGTTATTCCACTCACCTCCTTTTACTAAGGAGATTCTTTCTTATCTTGACAATGAGGACAGTACCACCAGCTTCCACCAGTAGGAGGATAATATCTGGACATTCCTAATCCGCAGTTTTCACATATCTCTGAATGATCCTCGAATTCCAATGTAATTGGTAGGAAATCATGTGTTTCGAAGAAGTATTTTCCATATTTAATAGCTTCAAGAAGGCTTTCCATTTCTTCAACTTCGATAACAGCGCCATGCATTTTATGAGTAGTAATATAATCAAAAGCTTGACGGGGTTTTATTCTCCTTTCTGCAAGGGGATTGACCGAGATATATATGTTTTCTGATGAATTTACAATCATTTCGATTAAACTTCTGTTTTGTAAGGCAAAACCAAGCATGTTGAAAGGTATTAAGTAGACATTAATCTTAGGATTAGAAGTAATGAAGAAAGATACCGTTCCTATTGGTTCCAAACTGTAGAGACCAACGTTTTTACAGTATTTTGAGATTGCATTTGAGTATTTGTTAATCAAATCATTATCCCTTTGATCACCAATTGAATAATCAAGAAAAATTACTTCGGGCATGAAATCTAATCTACTCAGAAGTGAAATTTTAACGTCCATTTCCTCGAAATTAAGAATTAACATGATTTTGAATTCTTTATTCTCAGCATGAATAGTATTCAGAAACTGAACCATTTCATTGTTATATAAGTAAAATAAGCATCCTTCGCTACCTGCATCTATAGCGCGTTTAACGATAGGTAATAAGGATTCTATACTTTTTGTAGGATGTGTATCAGGAACAGAGTCATAACTAGGATATTTGACAGATCCAACGATAACTTTCGGTATTATTACTTTCAATTGTTCAAACTCACTCATCAAGCTCAATATCAATTTCACTATCCATCTTTAAAAGTTATCGCAATAAAGAAAAAAAACGCAGATTTCAGGTGATAATGATCAGTTGTAGATCAAGTATTTCCATTCATTTAGAGATTCAAGATACTTACAAGAGTTAGTATGAAGGATTTCTAAGATATAATCTGTTACTTGAGAGCTAAAAGGAAGGCTGAGGATTTCTGATTCATTCATATGATTTAGTTTTTCATCCATTAATTCAATTTGTGCTGAAGCTTTTCTTATCTCTCTAACTCCGTCAAATTCATTGTATATTTTTTCCTTTAGAAAGGCAATTCTTGCTAAAGCAGTAGATATAATTAGATTTTTTCTTTTCTGACCTTGAGGAATGTATCGTGGTTCATAAAAAGCGATACCAAACTCTTTACTCACTTGATATCCTGTTTTCACGATATCAATTAATCCATATTCAGCAGCTACCTCTGGATCTGGTTGCCCCCCTCTATTGTTGTTTCCATAAAGACGTTGATACTTTGGAAGTAGGTTAGGATAGTATTGCTTGAGTGTATCGAAGTATTCTTCCTTGTTACTTCCAGGTCTAAGAGTTAAACCACCTGCAATGATAAATTCAGCATCTGCATCTTTAGCTGATTTAACGATACTCTGAAGATTTTCATCAGTATCTCCAATAAAAGGAAGAATCGGAGTAATATAGATCCCAGCAGAAATACCCTCCTTCCTCAATATTCGTAGAGTTTCAATTCTCTGTTGAGTTGTACTTGCATTAGGTTCGAATACTTTCTGCTTATCCTCATCAGCAAGAGTAATAGTTAAGGCTACTCGTGCAAAGCTTTCTTTCTGGATATCCTTGAGTAGATATAGGTCTCTTAACACTAGATTGCTCTTAGTTAATAAACGAATGGGGAAACCATAATCATAAGCAATGCTTAGTAGTTTACGGGTTATCTGGAATTTAGATTCAGCAGGTTGGTAAACGTCACAAATATTGCCAAACATACTTATGAGAAATTTGGGAGGAAGATTTAAACTAACTCCATTTTTCATTGAAGGAAGATAATCAACAATAGTAGATGTTGTTTTCCTATTGTAGGGGAAATATCCTTTCTTTGAGAGATATTTCTCTAACAGATCTGGAGCATTTATCTTTGCTATGACTCTTTGAGTAAAATCCTCATGCAAATAATATCTTTCTGACTTACCGTCACAGTACCTGCAATCATGAAAACATCCTTGATATGGATTTAGATGAACATGAGCTGGACTTTGTCCACTAGAACGAATTAGCGTTTTTACCTTTATTGTATCTACAATCATTACAACCAGACTGAAATTTGATTGTCTTTCTAGAAATATTTCATTATAAAAGGAAAAAAAGATGTAAAGATGAGACTTAGCTTAGTTTGAATTCTACTCCAAATCCGCCTTTAGGATAAGTCCATGTTACACTTTCATGGGGACATACAATTCTACAAGTAGAACACTCTAAACACCCTACTATATCTAAGGTTACAGGACCTTCTATTTCCTCTCCTTCTGCAAATTTATAGCAGTCTGCAGGGCAACCATAAACGCATTCATATGTCGTACACATGTTTTTACAAATCTTTGGATCAATTGTAATGTGTTCGTAATTCTTGTCTGTAGTGAACTTAGTTAAAGCTAATTTATCTTCTATTTTGGTTGGATTATCTGATTTGCTCATATTGATCTCAATCCTCCTATTGCATCTCTAATTAAACCTATAATTCCTCCCTTACGAAGGAAATACTTGATCGCTGTTGGAAGTATCCTTTTTCTCGGTCTTCCAGTATTTCTTAACAATTTAGTCATCAAGCCAGTTAAAACATCAGGATAAACAGTGAACACTCGCTCATTCTCTAAGAATTTAGCTGCTCTCTTGAATTTCTTCATATCTTGGTATGCAAAACTTTCCTTGAGCTTCTTTTTGTATAGCTTAGTCTTCTTCGAAGTGTATTCTCCTGAATTCAGAATCTCAATAACTGATTCTCCTGCAATTCTTCCTGACTCTAATGCAAAGTTAATACCTTCAATGTATAATCCGGCATTAAGAACTAATCCTGCTGCATCACCTACAACCACAACACCATTACCATATAGTTTTGACATGTGTTTAAAACCACCTTCAGGAATTGTATGAGCGGAATATTCAATCATTTTTGCATCTTTTAGAAGTTTCTTAATGTAAGGATGGCTTTTGAAGTACTCTAGCACTTCTGTTGCTTTTCGTTTTTCCTCTGTTAAATGCTTGAGATTAAGAATTAAACCAAAAGAGAGTGTATTTTCATTTGTATAGAAGAAACCACCACCAGGAATACCCTGAGTATAACCAAGTATTTCATTGCTTATTCCTTCATCTCCTGAAACATGAAATCTTTCTTCAATAACCTTTGGAGTTAACTCATAAGTTTCTTTCATACCAACTGCTTGATCTCTTGGTTTTGGTATTTTTACAAGATTAGCTTTTTCAGCAAGCAAATGATTTGCTCCTTCAGCTATTATAACCATCTTTGCTCGGAGTTCTTCATCTCCAGATTTTACACCACAGATTTGTTTGTCTTCCCAAACAAAATCCTCTACAACTGAATCTGGTAATATCATTGCTCCAGCTTCTTCTGCTTTTTCTGAAAGCCATCTATCAAACTTAGGTCGAATAATAGTTATTCCATTGTAAGGGGGTTCTGCAAAATCTTTTAGATTAACATCAATTGTCATGGATCTGATGTCAGAAAGCAAAGTGATTTTCTTAGTTGTTAGAAATCTTTCAAAGGAATCTTTATCTTCCCAGTAATTTGGAACAAGTTTATTCAGAACAGGACCATATAGAGCAGCACCACTAACATTTTTCGCTCCTGCATATTGTCCTCTTTCTAGCACAACTGTTTCTATTCCTGCTTTTGCAAGAGTTAAAGCTGCAGCTAGACCTGCTGGACCTGCTCCGATAATTGCTACATCGAAATCGTAATCGTCACTCATTAGTTTCAGATTTCAAATCTACACTTTATAAATTATGTGACATGTCAAATTTCAGTAAAAGGGAATTACTCCTTGATATTCAAACCGTATCCCCAATTTCCTTCTTCATCATAGTTAAATGATTTAAACATTCCACATGCATTCCATACTTCATCAAACCATGGTTTCAAAAGTCTAGGGAGGTCTTCAAATTCTTCGTAATCTTCGACAAAGATCTCGGATAAAAGAAGCTCGTTTTCTTCAATTTCAGTAGGTGTGGCTCCTAATATTGATTGCTTAAGTTTCATGATATATCCTTTAATACCTACAAAAGATAGGAAGAGTGATATTGGAGGTTTCACTTCTAGTCTTTTAAGAACTTGAATATACAAAGGTATGGACCTCATTATTTCCTCTTCATATGCTATGCTTGGAATTTCTAATCTCAGTACAAGAGGTTTGAGAAGATTTCCCTCCACAGCTTCAATTTTGCCTGTTTTGTAGAGCTGTACATAGGATCTTGCTACTCCGGAAATATCAGAAGAGTAGGTAACAAAACCATTGTAATTGTGACTGGATTCTACAACAACAGCTTTTATTGGTTCTAGATTATTGGGGTTTCTTGTTATCAGCTCTATATCCAGTTCTTGATCTGCAACTGAAGAACTATCAGGTATAATATGAAGAATCATCTTTGCAGTAGTAAGAAATTTTACAGGTGTTCTATTATTAAAAATCTCTTTTACTCTCTCTTTAACGAATAGCCCTTTCACGTTCATAAACTGTCTTTGACTTTATTTAAATCTTGTTTAAGCTTCGAGAGAAAATAAGTTCATTCTACAAGTGTGAATAAATAAAATAAAAGGAAAGAGAGTTTATTTCAACTTCTCTTTGAGAATAGGGAGGATAACATGCATATCCGCAACTATTCCATAATCTGCATAATTGAAGATTGGAGCACCTTCATCTGTATTGATTGCAATTACTGTCTTCGCTTTGACACCACTCATATGTTGAGGAGCACCACTAATACCAGCTGCAATGTAAAGGTCAGGAGCAACAGATTGCCCAGTTTGGCCAATTTCATATGTTTCTTCTATCCAGTGTACATCTGTGCAAGCACGGGTTGCTCCGATTTGTCCACCAAGCATGTCAGCTATTTCTTTTAGTAGTTCGAATTTATCCTTTCCTCCAACTCCTCTGCCACCAGCTACTATTACCTTAGCATCCTTCAAATCAACAGTTTTCTCTGCTTTTCTTATTTCAACATGTTTTACTATCATGTCATTTTCATCAAAAGAAACACTTACAGTAGTTGTTTCTGGAGATCCACCTGATGGATTCTCATCTAAAAAGAAAGCTCCTGTTCGAGATGTTGCGAATTGAATAGGTCCAATAATTCTTGTGAATTTCATTGCTTGATCGTCTCTGACTGGGGTGTAAAATAGGATATTTTCTCCATCTACCTTGATATCAGTGATTCTTTGTGCACAAGATACTCCATTTTGGATTGCCAATCTAGGAATGAGATCTTCACCGTAAACTGTTCCTGCGGCAATAACAAGATTGGGATCAGCTTTTTCGATAATCTCGATCATTGATTTTACAAATGGTCTGCTTAGATAAACCTCTGTTTCGGGAGTATCGACAAGATACACTTTTTGTATTCCATGTTTGCCTAATGTTTGTATCCATTCATCTTTGATGTTGTGTCCAATAAATGCTGCTGAAATTTCACTATCTGTAAAAACTTGTTTGATTTTGTTTATTACACCTAGTGTGTTTTCTTCAACTTCATCGTCTCTGATTTGAGTAAAAATTAGTACTTTCTTCATCCTCATCACACTCCTAATTTCACATCATCTTCTTTCAATTTAGCTAGCAAATTATCAACCATTTCTTCTGGTTCGCCTTCATTGATGATGTATGTTTCCTTTTCAACTATAATGTTCTCTAAAGTTATTTCAAGTAATGAAGCAGCTTCTTCACCAACAATGCTTTCGTTGACATCAAGATCAGCAGCTGTCCATGTAGGAATAACAGCTCTTTTTGCAGTCAGAATTCCCCTCATAGATGTGTATCTAGGGGTGAAGAATTGACTGTCGCTGCAACTTATCACTCCTTTTTGTGGCATCTTAACTACTTTACGTCCTCCTTCTAAAACATGACCTATTTGGAAATCATTTCCAACTACCTCTAATTCCTCTGCATATAATACACTAGGAACATTTAGTTTTTCAGATAACATTGCACCAATTGCGTATGAACTGGTTGATTGTTCTTCAACTCCAAGAAAAACAAGATCATATTCACCGATTTTTTCTAACACTTTGACATAAATCTTTGTTAGAAGAAGAGGATCGTTTGTATAGAAAATATCATCATTAACTTCAATAGCATTATCACAACCCATTGCAATCGCTTCTCTTAATGCTTTGATAGGTTTTAGACCTCTCACACAAACAGCTGTAACTTCAGCTTGTAGTTGATCTTTAAGCTTCAAAGCACCTTCAATAGCGTTTTTGCCATATGGATTTATGATTAAATCATCTTCACTAACTCGTGAAGAGTCAAAATAATCTACGCCTTGTAATTTAACTTGCGTATTTACTATCTGTTGGATAAATACAACAATTTTCATAGTACTCACAAAACAAGCCAAAATTACATTAAATAAAGCTTACTACTTTTTCATTTTTTGAAAAATCATACGTTGTTGTAGAATAGAGGGAAAATTTTAAGATAATCATTAAAATTCTCTATAATTGAGATGAAGATTGATAGAGAAAGTGTTATCCAAACACAAATTGAACTCAGCAATTTAATTGGATGTCCAGGTCATGAAGAAGAAGTTACTGATTATTTAATGATGAAACTAGAGAAATTATCAGTAAATAAAGCATGGATTGATCCATTAGGAAATGTACTTGCTATCAAAGAAGGCTCAGACCCAAATGGACTAAAAATACTTCTTGATGGTCATGTAGATGAAGTAGGTTTCATGATCTCCCATATTGATGATAGAGGTTTTCTAACAGTTGAAACTTTAGGAGGAGTTGATAAGCGATTAATGTTGGGATCACTTTTACAGTTTCAAACAGAGAAAAATGATAGAATATTAGGTGTTGTAGGAGCTTCTCCACCACACGTTACTAAACCAGACGAAAGAAAAAAAGTTCCTGCTATTAATGAAATGTTCATTGATGTTGGATGCAATTCAAAGGAGGAAGTTCTAATCCTAGGGTTAGATATTGGATCTGTTGGAACTTTCCATACAAAAAGTGAAATGCTAAATGATAATACAATAATTGGAAAGGCATTTGATGACAGAACAGCTTGTAACGTTATACTTCATGTACTTGAGGAATTAAAAGACAAAGAAATTCCAAATACTATTTTAATAAACTTCGCAGTTCAAGAAGAAGTTGGTTTACGAGGTGCAACTGTCGGTACATACTCTTTAGAACCCAATATAGCTTTAGCAATTGAAAATACTATTGCAAGTGATGTACCTGGTATTTCTTCAACTAAAGTAATTACTGCACTTGGAGACGGACCTTCTGTGACTGTAGCAGATCGATCATTAATTGTCCCTAAAAAAATACTTGATAGGATAAAGAAAGCTGCAGAAATGGATAAAATTGATTGGCAATATAAAAAACCGATATATGGTAGAACAGATGCAGGAAGAATCTCTCTTACAAGATCTGGTGTTCCAGCAGGTGTTATCTCAGTTCCTTGTAGATATATACATTCAAATGTTGGATTGCTAAGAGTGGATGATATAATCAACACAATAAAGATGGTAACGAATTTCTGTAAGATTTAACTCGCTACATCTTTTTTTTCAGGTCCTCTGAAATAAGAGAATAAAGTTGATAACAACATAAATCCTGCGAATACTCCAAACAAAACTCTCATTGCTGGAACATAATTTACTATGTCAGTTACTTCTCCACCGTTGATGTTTTGAAACCATTGTTGATTTAAAGTAAATATTGCAGTGGCTAGAGCGGTTCCCAAACTAAATCCAACATTAGTAGATAGACCTAACATTCCATTAGCAACTCCTAGTTTTTCTTCTGGAGCAACTGACATGACAGAATTGCTATTTGGGGCTATGAAAGAACCTAATGAAAAACCAATTATCACTGCAATTATTGCTATAACCCAGTTACTGGTATTTTCAGTAATAAAAACTGCTGCAATTATAAGAGAAATCATCATTCCACCAATACCAAACGTTGCAATATATCTTGCATCAATTCGATCTGAAAGAAAGCCAGAAAGTATAGCTGAAACAGCCATAGCTGCAGGAGTACCCAAAATTATCACTCCAGTTTGAAGAGGTGTTAGCAATAATATTTCTTGTAAGAAGAATGGGAGCTGATAAATGATTACACATAATCCTAAATAAGCTAACACTGCCGTAAAAACACCAAATGAGAATCTTCTGTTTTTAAACATAGAAAGATCTACAATCGGATGATCAGACCTTCTTTCCCATAGGATAAAAATAACAAAGAATACTACACTTCCAACTAAACTAATCCCGAACCATAATTTCGAGCGACTAATGATTTGATTTACATAAATACTGAAACTAAAAACTAATAACGAAAGGAAAAGAGCAAGTGACGCAGAACCAACTACATCTGCTTTTCTTCTTGTGTCTGTAAGAGGTGGTGTAGCAGGAATAGCAAACTGTACCCAAGCCATCCCTAGTAATCCCACAGGAACATTTACAAGAAAAATATATGGCCAACCAAAATACTCAGTTAATACTCCACCTACTATGGGACCAAGTGAAATAGCTATAGCAACAAGAAACGAGTTTAATCCAATTGCTAGCCCTCTATTTTCTTTAGTTGTAAATCTAGTAATTATCGCAATTCCATTGGCAATTAAACCTGTTGCTCCTATACCCTGAAAGACTCTAAACAGTACAAGAACAGTTAATGTTTTAGCAAAAAAACACAGAAGAGAAGAGATAGCAAAAATACCCATTCCAATTTGAAAGATAATCTTGTTTGAAAATCGATCTCCTAAATCTCCTGCAATTGCAGTAAATGCAATCATAGTAAGTAGATAACTCAAGATGACCCATTGGATTTGATGTTGTTCTACTCCAAGGGAGGTTTTCATTGTTTTGAGACTGATGTTAATTATTGTTCCATCTAAAGAAGCAAGAAAGACGCCTATTCCAGTAGCTGAAATTAGAACTCCTACTTTTACTTGCTTCTCATGTTCTCCATTCTCTGCTTCTGTATGATTGCTCATTGACATTTCATGAGTTTTCAATTGCAATAAAAAACTTGTGCAACATACTATCGATGAATTTCGAAAAAAGAAGAAATTTACATATTTGTTTTCACACCGCAATCTAAGCAAAATTTTGATTTTGAAGGATTTTCGAAACCACAATTTTCACATTTAATGAATTCTAACTTTCCATTGATTTCTTCCTTCTTATCTTTCCTCGTCATTTAATCAAAAGTTATTCCACAATGAACACAAAACTCTACATCGGAAGGATTTTCATGAGTACAATTTAAACAAATAATTCCCTCTATAAGACTTTTATCATGGAGATAGTATAATTCTATTGAACTGACATTGAATATAGTTACTTCTCAAACTCTTTCTTCAGAATATCCATTACTACCATGTTGTGATACTTACCTTGAAGATAGTGAGCTTCTCTTTTTCGACCAATTTCTTTGAAACCAAGTTTTTCATAAACATGAATTGCTCTTTCATTATATTCCATTACCATTAACTCAATTCTATGAAGATTGAGAACATTGAAACCAAATCTCAAAAGACAGCCAGTAGCATCTGTTCCATAACCCTTGTCGTGATTGTCAGGATTGTGTATGGAAATTCCCAGTAAACCAGACCGGGATGTCCAAATTAAATTCATTAAGCTGCATGTACCAAGAAATTCTCCTGTTTCTTTGTTTTCAATTGCGAAAAAGTATCCTTTTTGATTTTTAGCACTTTCATGAGCAAAATTAATGAAATCCTCTTCCATCATACTGGACATTGGAATAACTGTTCCTAAACCAACTCTGGATTCATAAACATTCCAATATTTCATCATGTTATCAACATCACTTTTTTCCAGAGCTCGAAGAATAACTTTGGTTCCTATGAAAGGTGATTGTTTTGAGAATATATCTTCCATAACAACTTTCATTGCCTAACATCTTAAGAATTTTTGGATAAATTGTGAATTTTACTTCATTTTTATTTTCTACAAAAATAATGATTTAAATACTTGAATTTTGATACTTTATTCATTAGTTTGACTAATTTACCAGATTTGTGAATTAAATGGATTACATAAACAACCTTATTCAAAAGACATTCAAGAGACGACTTGGCAAAAACATTGGTACATTGATAGGCATTGCTTTATCTGTAAGTCTCATGGTTGGAGTACAAATTACAGTAACAAGTTTTGCAACAGAAGCACTGGGGCTTTTTACTGACATAATTGGAGAAAATGATATTATTATTAGTGGGGTTGCTTTTCCTCTTGCAGATTATCAAGATATTATAGATACCATTGATGACTCCCCACTTGAATATGCGGGGATGAATGCTAGAGTGACGCAAGTGGTTGCGTTATACAATTTCGAAACGGGATCGATCGAAAAAGGTGTTAACCTGCAAGGTTTTGAGTACTATGAAGATCCTACTTTCGGAGATTTATTTGATGTAAATGGCTCAGAGTACACAGTACCAAGATTGGAATTATTACTAGAAAAGAATAATTCAGTACTGATTGGAGAAGACCTTCAAGAAGAAATGGAACTTGAAATTGGTTCCATTGTTAAAATTCGAATTGGAGAACTAAATCTGGTTGAATTTGCTTTTGATTATAAAACATACGACTTTGAGATTGTAGGAATAGTTGCAAATGAAGGTAAAGGGAAAGATGCAGGTAATTGGGCATTGTGGGCAAATATAGATAATGTCCGTTCTCTTCTAGGTTATCCTTCAGATTATGCCACTGAAATCAACATTGCTCTAAGTGCAAACCATGACGAAAATCCAATATCAAATGAATATGCTAGAGATGTGGAAGAGTATCTGATAGATCTCCTAGATGCAGATGATGCAGGATACATCATAATAGCAACAAGAGCATTAATTCTAGAAGCAGCAGAAGATATACTTAACGATGTGCTGCTAGCCTTCAATCTCTTTGGAGCTCTAATAATCTTCTCAGGTGTCCTTCTTCTAGTGAATATTCAACTAATCCAAGTTGAAGATAGATTGCAGCAATTGGGAATACTAAGAGCAATTGGATCACGGAGGAGAGAAATCATCAGATGGTTTTTAGTTGAATCTATTATTTTGGGAATGATAGGTTCTTTCTTAGGTATTCTGGGAGGGTACGGAATGTCCTCCATACTTGTTTGGCAAATTGGAAAAGTGTTCTTTGGTGGAGTAGTCTCTCTAACACCAACCGTGACGTCTGGTGCTATTGGCTATTCAATGGCAGTGGGTTCGATACTCTCTGTATTAGCAGGGATTCGTCCAGCAATAAGAGCAGCAAGAGTTGATGTTATAGAAGTAATCAGGGGAATAAAGAAAGTTCCTAGAAAGAGAACCGGAAGATATTCTCTCCCATTAGGATTAGCATTCCTTTTTGGAGGAATTTCAGTTCTAGCAGCTCAAATAACAACCAGAGATTCTTTCTTTGGAAGCAATGGCTGGGATACTGCTATTGAGCAATGGATGTTTCTTGCTGCAGTAGGAGGAATGGTTATTGGTGCAAGCATATTAATGGGTTACATCTTCTCAAGGAAATTACTAGGAAACAGCTTAGGATTATCCTTGATTATTCTCGCAATTCTAATGTTAATGTTTGCTTTGCCAAATCTAAAAGATACAGTCGAAAATAGTAAACTGCTAATCACTCTGGTTGTAGTACTTGCTTTAGCTACGATTATCTGGATTGGTGTTAACTTATCTACGGTTACGAATTTCGTGAGAAATCTACTATATAGAACAAGAATAAAGAAAGGAGTTTCTCTGATAGCAAGTAAATACATGACCTCAAAATCAATGAGAAGCACTCTTACTTTTGGTATTTTTACATTAGTGTTAACGATGAATATTTTCGCAAGTGTCTACCAGACTACTTATTCTTTGAATACACTTGAATCAGTAGAGTTCTACAGTGGAGGAGCTTCAATTTACATTGAATTAGATACTCCAATTTCTGGAAACTCTTCAATAGATGTGGAAACTGATCTTTATGCACTAGATTCTGCGATCACTGATGTAAAAGGTATAAACTCAACGCTCGCAATATTGGAAATAGACGAAGAGAGTAATTTAGATTTTCCGTCGGATATTCTACCTGGTGGAATAGATTTAGTCTATAATGATACTTTCAAAACAGGTGATACTTAT
>JAEOTK010000066.1 GCA_016839875.1 Candidatus Heimdallarchaeota archaeon | reverse complement strand
TACTTACAGCACTAGGAATCATCATAATTATTAGTGGTTTTGGAACTTTGTTTTGGTATATTTCTTGGGATGGTCCTGTAATTGAATATGGAACAATTACCCAAACAATGGATTTTCCTTCAGGAGTACTTAATCCCAAAATGGAATTCAATGCAATTGGTGTATCTGCAAGCTTTGAAGTTTTGATAGAAGATTTAGAAGATGACAAGCTAGTGGAGATTAGGAATAAGATTTCAGGTCCAAAACAACTTATCAATAATTATGAAGAAAAAGTGGATCACTGGGTTATTACAACTGATAATCAGGGTAATTATTCCTTAGATTACGAAAGACAACAACAAACCACAATCTATCGTTTCAGACATGAAATCCAAATCATTGTTGATTATCAAGCAGTTGTATCATTTGATTTCGAGACGAATGTTGGAGATTTAACTTTCTATTCAGAAGAGAATTATATAGATCTTACAATAGAAAAACTAGCAACTCTTGCTGGAAATGTTCAAGTCGATATTTTAGGGTATAATTCTTCTTTAAATCTAGATTTATTTGAGACTCTAGATGGTAATGTTATAGTGTTTCTTGCTGAAAATACTACTGTTAAAGGTGAAATAGCTCTGAGTGCTTTTAATGGATTAGTTTCTCTTAATTGTTCTGAAGGAACTTACTTAGATCTCGAAGGGTTAATAATCCAAACAAACAATGGAAATTCAGATGTGAAATTCGATAACATTGTGATTACTTCAGATTTTAATTTTACAGTATTTCTAGTAGTTGGATCGCTAAATATGACTTGGAATCAAGAATCATTTACTACTGAAAATCAATTTTATATTAATGTGAACTCAGGGGATGTTGATGTTTTGCTTGATTTTCATCCTGATATAGGGACTATTTTTGAAGCAGAAATTGTAAGTGGAAGTGAAGATATACCTTCTGATTCAGCTGGAACAAATGGTATGGGAGAAATCAGTTTCTTCATCCAGACCTATTTAGGAAATGTTAATGTTACTCGAATATAATTGGTTGTGGTTAAATGGATAAACAACTTGAGGAGTGGTTAAAAGATTATCAAATTGAATACAAACTCCACACACATCCAGCTGTTTTTACTATTGAAGAAGCAAAGGAACACTGTGGTCATATACCAGGTCTACACTGTAAAAATCTTTTCTTGAAAGATATCAAAAGGCGGACATATTTTCTAATAACACTACCTTCAGAGAAAAGACTGGATTTCAAGAAATTCGCTAAGAAAGTAAATCTCCCTTTTGTAAAATTAGCTGATGATGATGAGTTGGTGAATATACTAGGACTTTCTAAAGGTGCTGTATCTCCTCTAGGATTAATTAATGATGTAAATAAGAAAGTGATTTATTATATTGATAAAGAAGTGTTTCAGGCAGATAGAGTTACTTTCCATCCAAACATTAATACGGAAACTTTGGAGCTATCAAAAGAAGCTTATCATCAATTAGTAAAGTGTACTGGAAATAAGTTCATTATAGATGAGTTCTAATTTTTCCTAATCTTCGAATCTCGTTTTCTAGAAGAATTCACTAAAGTCTTCAGAGAAGAAGGAAAATCTTTCACTTCTTTCAAAGTAAGGAAAAGAAAACTAAATAGAAATCTAGCTCCTGATACAAAAGCTAAGGCAATAATTAACGCAGTATTTTCAGAATACCATCTCTGTAAAATTTCAACCATATACCCACCACTAAGAGTGCCAACAAAATAAAAGATACCTGTAACTAAACTAAGAAAACCAAAATACAATCCACTTTCTTTTGGAGGGATAATATCCAGAATATAGGCGTTGATTCCGGCAAAACTAAAACTGAAGAGACTGGAAATGAAAAAGTGTACAAGATATAGATGCCATATTTTTGTAGCGAAGATGTAAAGTAATGGAAATAGAAATAAAATGAATCTGTTCATGAAAACCATTCTTACTCTCCCTATTTTATCTGATATTTTGCCACCTAACAGAACGAAAATAAGGGTTGTACCTCCGAAAATAATCTCTAGTAGAGCTACTTCTACAGCTGATGCTCCCAAAATATTAACTTGTTTGATACTGAATAATGGCCAAGAAAAGGTCCAAAAAAGACCAAAGATAGAATAAAGAATCATGAATTTTCTAAAAGGTTTATTACCAAAAACTTCCTTTATGCTTTCTTTAATATTTCTTGAAGTAATCTCAATGTCAAGTTCTGGTCGTTGATGAGGTTCTTTGACCTTTCTAAAAGATAAAACTGCTATTATAGAAATGAACACTCCTACTGCAACAGGAATGAGAATATATTTTTGATAATCGATATCACCAAAAGCAATGGTAAGAATAATCCCAGTAAAAAGTGTAGCTAACATACTACCAAAGGATCCAAACCATTGAATTCTACTACTAAATTTTCCTCTTACCTCTTTAGGAATAATTTCATTCTGGAAAGCATTCCAAGCAGGATTACCTAAACTACTCAGAATATTGACACATGCTACAATAACGATGATAAACTCTGGAGCTTGAATCCAATAAAGAAAAGCATAAGGAATTATCCAAGTAATTGTGGAAATCACAATAAAAGGGATTCTTCGCTTAGTAAGATCAGTTAACCTTCCAAAAATAGGTTCAAGTAATTGCCTGACAAAATTATTAACAGCTTGAATCCATGCAAGAATACCTGCTGAAGCGCCAAGTTTGAGTGATATTATAGAAACGAAAGGACTGATAAGACCATTAGATGTAAAAGCAGCTACAGATCTTGAATAAAGAGCGACTTCGTCTTTTCTATCAATACTAATATCCTTATCTTCAGTTGAAGAAATATCTGAAGGAACTAGATCGATCGAATCAATGGGACGCTCAGGATCAGTCATATTATAAGTGTGAAATTTAGGAAATTTATAAATCATTGTACATGTAGTTTGAAAAAAATCAATTGTTTTTTTTCATTCTATTTAGTCCACATTCAGGACATTTGAATTTCGTTTGTTTGTGGAATCCACCTTTTCTTTTAATTGGTTTCATAGTGATTCTTTTCTTACTGGAATTACGGCAGCGTGGACAATCCATGGAAGATTTTTTTTATACTATCTAATAAGCACTATGATCTGAATATAAGAAAAATAGAGAAATTATTTTAGGATGTTATTGATCCCATCATAATTTGTAGCCTTGCTTCTATAAAGGAAATCCCCTTGAAATCCTTCATGAGGTTGTGCAACATCCATCAGGAATGTTTGATCATTTACAAAAACTTTCTTAATGGTTGGATCTCTCAAGATGTTCCTTGCTCTGTGAGGATTATCAGTAAGATAACCTACGGAAAGAGAATCATGTATAAGTTCTTCAGCATAATAATCATCAGCTTTTACAATGGTTCCGAAAGCAAATGGGTATTCATCTGTTCTTATCTGACTGTCTTCTCCTACTTCTAGCAAAGTTGGTAGTAAGTAAGCTAAGTTATCATTCACTTCAAGAAATTCTTCAGTTCCTCTGAAACTTGCAGTAACATTTTTCACATCACTATCCATTCTGCTTTTGATAAACTTATACAAACCTCTAGCTGGATCTGTCTGCATTGCAGGTATTTCTGCTTTTGGATCCATTGGATCAAGTATTTCAACAGATGCTAATTTCTCTGCTAGTTTGTCACGAAATTCCTCATAACCATCATCATGCTTGAATACTACTCCAGAGCAGTTAATGCAACCTCTTCCACCGTCTAAAGAAATACTTCTATGAGCAATGTCAAGGGACAAGTCAAGTAAAGAAGAAGACATGTTTTCTATATCTACTAATATCTTACTCCTACCTGGACCGTAGGTTTTGATATGCGTATTATTTTCGTAAGCTTTGAGTATCCATTCATTTCCAAAAATTACTCCCATATCAGATTTTCGAACTATTGTATCAACTACCGAATGATCTGTTACGAAATGGAAAAGGCTTTCAGCTGGAAGACCAGCTTCCCATAAGCTTTTACATAAGCGGAAAGATGTAAATGGTTCTGTTGAAGAAGCTCTTAGAATTGCGGGTATCTTAAACAAAGGTATGAGAGCGCCTAATAAACTGACCGCAGGATGATTGCCAGGAAGTGCAACCCCACAATTTTTACCTTTTGGTGCCCAAGCGAATCTAGTGTTCCCTCGAACATCAACAAATTCATCATAGATTGTTAATGATCCTGTCGGACTACTTGCTCTCAAAATCCTTTGTAGAGGAC
>JAEOTK010000001.1 GCA_016839875.1 Candidatus Heimdallarchaeota archaeon | reverse complement strand
TGTTATTCATCTTACACATGCAATGGATAAAAAATTCATACAAATGATAGAAGAAGAATCAGGTTTTTTTCTAGTTGAAAAATAATATTTAATAATGAGTACTTAACTCATCTTCGATATGGAGAAGAACATTCCTTTTGTTGTGGTTGCAGCAGGTTATAGTAATTATGATAGAGAATACCCAGCTCATGTAGAGAAATTTGGTGAAGATAATGTTGTCAATACAACAACAAAAGGTAGATTTTCAGTTCAGGAACACATAGATGAATTACATGACCTTCTACCCAAAGATAGAGAATATCTCTTAATTGGTCATAGTATGGGGATACCCACAACTATAGAACTTATGAACAAAATACCATTAGAGAATTGTAAAGGAGCTGTATTTGTTGCAGGATCAAGAACCCAACAATCTCATTGGTTCTTCGAGTTTCTTTTTCGTCTCCCTGTTCCGTTAATTTATGTAATGGCGTCTCTTCTTACTCTTATGTTTCCTTTTAACTTGATAGTCTACAAATTCAATATTCATAAAGCATTTCAAGCTTCTTTTGATGGAATATGGAGGCTTATAGTAAGTGGAGCGGGGAACATGAAAAAAGAATATTGGGATTGTCTGAAAAAAATAGGACGAGATGTTCATGGAGTTCTTGAAGAGAATAAAGAAATCCCTATCCTGTTTCTCAGATTAGCTAAAGATAAATTAGTAAATGATGAAGATGTTGAATATACTAAAACATTCTTCAAGAACATTAAAGAAATAATACTACCTTATGATTCCATTCATCTAACTCATGATTATGATTTTCTAGTTTTGGATGTTATAGGGGAGCAACTTGATTTTTTTGGATTTGATAAAATAACTACTTCTCTTGGTAAGGGTATAAAGAAATCAAAGAAGAAATGATTTCAGAGTTCTATATAAAAAACTCAAAATCGAATACAAAAAAACAACTTTTTAAATGCATATCTAATCATTTCTTTTGTGTATTCAGTAAGATTCGAAGAAGCAATAACGGAATTAAAAGCCGATAATATTAGTGGATCTGAAGAGATTGTTCGTAAAGCTCTTCAAATTGTAGATGAGGAAATTGAAAGTGCTCCTGAGAAATATTCCAGTCTTAATGAACTTACAGAGATGCTCTCTCAAGTTATGAAAATCAAAAGAGAGATGTTTGCTCTTCGAAATGTTTTGGTTTACTTCATTGATTTTTACTACCAAAATGTACCTTTACATGACGTAGCCGATAAAGTTCTTGAAAAACTAGATGTGCAACGAAAATGTATAGTTGAAAAGGTTCTTCCCCATCTTAAAAACTGCAAGAATATAATGACATTTTCTCGTTCAAGTACAATTGTTAAATGCCTTACAAGTTTAGGAGATTTTGTTGAAGATAAGAAATTACCCGAACTAACAGTTTTTGAATCAAGACCAGCTTTAGAAGGGAGAAAACTAGCAATAGAAGCTGTTGAAGCAGGTTACAAGGTGAATTACCTTGTTGATTCAGCTATGGGAATTGCAATAAAAACCTTCAAACCTGATATTGTTCTGATAGGCGCAGATGTAATATTTCCCAATGGAAATGTAGCAAACAAAATTGGTTGTCATTCTTTAGCAATGTTTGCTTATCAATATGATATTCCTTTCTATGTAGTGAGTACTTCACTTAAACTATTGCTCAAAGCCGTTCCTTTCTCTATTCAGAGCTATAAATCTAAGGAAGTCTGGTCAAAAGATAGACCTGAAAATGTGAAAATCTTCAATCCTTATTTCGAAGTTATTCCAGCTAATCTAATCAAAGGCTATTTCACTGAATTCGGATTTAGTGAAGAAATCCCAGATGTTAAAGTAGAGCTAGAAAAGGATTACATTAAAAAGATGTATGAATAAAAAAAAGAGAAAAAGGAATGAATGAAAAGAACTAGGTTTCAAGCATTTGATCTTTATTTTCTGGTACAACAGCTTCAACATAGTATGCAATTTTCCCTGCCCATCTTACTTCTCCAGTTCTATAAATTGGATTTGATCTTATATTTCGAAGTGTCGAGACTGGTATATTATATTTGATACTTAAAGTTTTGAGAGAAGCGAACGGATTATCAAATTCTCCAAATAACCTTCGAATTAATCCTCTTTTACTTTCATCTACAATCAAACCACCACTCTCTCCTACAGCATATCCGAAAGGTGGTCTTGACATAACTTTTTGTTCATTAATTCTTCGGAGCATTCCTTTGTATCTCTTTTCTCTGTATTTTTCTAATTCCATTTCTCCGAAAAGATCCTTTATTCTAGCAAAAGCTTTGTTATCTTCATCGTCTAAACATACTATAGGAATTTCCTTCTTCTTTAGCAAAATACGAATATACCCTAATATATCAACATCCCTAGATAATCGATCTCGTGATTGTGTCCATAATTCGTCAAATTCCTCACTTTCGACCATTCTTAGTATTTCTCTGAATCCTTCTCTATATTCAGGATCACTATCTCCAGGAGTATCTTCATCTCTTACAATCCTTGTTATTTCTCTCTCTCCAACCTGATAGATTTTAGCAGACACATCATCAATTTGTGTTTCTATACCAGATTCTTGATCAGCAGTTGAGGTCCTTACATATATTATACAACGGATCATTATAACCTTGTTAGGAAGGTTGTAAACCTTCAATAAAAGGTGTAACACCACCATATTGTTGACAGATTATCTTTCATCGAACACTATCTGTTCAACCAATCTATCATCTTGCTTCTTAGTAAGGTAACGATAGATGAAATATTCTACTCTTTCAATTGCTTCATCATAGTCTATGGGTAATTCTACTCCTTCCTCTTTTAGCTCAATTAATTTGTGTCTCAATAAACCCATAGTAAGTGCTACTACTCTATTTCTTTCGTAAAGCTCATTAGCTTTCAATCTGATTAATGCATATTCTTGAAAAAGGCTTGAGTACACTTTACTCTTTGAATTGAATTCTTGCTCATCTTCAGTTCTTTTTGTATAGATATTTTCAAGATCCCAATCAGCTAATTCCTTTGGAATCACATCTAAATAATAGAGATAGTAAGCTAAATCACTAGCTAAAACAGTTTCATTTTGGCAAGGAATTTTTTCTTTAAATTTAACAGAATACATTGTAGTACCAATTTTCATCAAAGCATCCCTCCACCAATATCTTTCACTAAGTTCTCAAGAGCAATAATCTCTCTATAGTCTCTCTCATATTCTTCCAACGCATCTCTAAGAATTTCTACATGATTTGTTATTTTTGCGAGATCATCAACTCTCTCTTTTAATCTAAAAGCAAATTCTGCATACTTCATAACAGAAAGAAAGAAATTTCTGAAAGTTATTTCTTCAGTTTCCCCATAATTTTTCTTCCAAGCTTGATAGACTACATGCATTACATCTTGATATTTTTCTAATAACTCCTTTTCCTTTATCTGAAGCTTTTGTGCATAGTTCTTAATTCTTCTACTTTGAGTAATATCAAAAGTAATTTGCTTGATCTTCTTCATTCAAGTAAACATAACTAGAAATTAGATAAAGATTTAGTTAGTTTTAGAAAGAAGTTTCAACAGCTTGCATAGATAGATAGTTGAAGATAATTGTCAAAGGCATCTGATACGATTCAACTTCAAAATTAGAGGTTTCATAAATAAGCAAATCTCGATCAACTAAAGCAGAAAAGATTACCCTTTCAACATATTCCTTGCCTAAAAATGCTCCATATTCTTTTAGATCACTTTTATTAACAAAAATCAGTACTGGTATGTCTCGACCAGAACGATTTTCTTCCATTCTTACCATTTCAAGGTAATGAGTGATTTTTTCTATCGAAGCAGTATTTGATCCATCAGCCATTATAATGACTATATGCGAGCCTTTAATTGCTATATCTTGCATGAAACTGAATCGTTCTTGTCCTGCAGGATCATTGAACAGAACCTTGAATGCTTCATCAATTGATTCTGGATCAAGATCATCTTTGTCTTTGTATTGAATTACTTCCAATTTATTAAAACGAGTAAGTGCAAGTACAGTACTTAAAATGTTTACAGATACTGTTGTAGTGCTTTGCTCAAAATTATTATTTTTTACTGGTGTAAAATCAAGATTACTTTGAACTTCAGTAAATACATTTCTTACTACATCATTTTTGTCGAAATCACCAAAAATAGATGCCAGAAACGTAGTTTTGCCAGAACCAGTTGTCCCTAAAATAGTTATTTTTTTCAATTGTAATGGTTCCAACAGAGTCATAATATTACCCCTAATACCCCTGAATCAATTATGAGAAGACTCTTTTGCGTATATAAAAAAAATCTGATAGAATAATCCGCGATAGATCAAATTGAGTATGCTTGCATTGCCAGATAATTGAAAATAATTGTTAGGGGCATTTCATAACATCGAGCATCCAAATTAGTTGTTTCATAGAAAAGAATCTCTCTATCTACTACAGAGTTAAAAACAATCCTTTCCGCAATTTCTTTACCCAAATAAATCCCTTTGTCGCGGAGATCAGATTTGTTTATGAATACTAAAATTGGAATTTTCCTACCTAGTTTTTGTTCTTCAATATTTACTAGATTAATGTAATGAAGTATTTTTTCCATTGAAGAGATGTTTGTTCCATCTGCCATAATAACAACTAAATTTGCTCCTTGAACAGCAATTTCTTGCATAAAGTCAAATCGTTCTTGTCCTGCTGGATCGTTGAAGACAACCTGAAAAGCTTCATCTATTGATTCAAAATCTATTGATTCAATATCTTGATATTTCTTCAGAATAACTTTATTGAATCTTGTTAGTACTATTACTGAATTCACTACATTAAGTGAAATTGTTGTTGTGCTGTTAGTGAAGTTATTATATTTTAGAGGAGTAAAATCGAGATTACTACTTACTTCCTTGAAAACACGCCTTGCAACATCATTCCTTTCTATGTTACCAAAAAGAGCTTCTAAGAAGGTAGTTTTGCCAGAACCTGTTGTCCCAAGAATTGTCAGTTTTTTCATGACTAAGGGTTCAGCTAGCATTCTAGATTCCTCTTATTCTTATTTTCATCATTTTTGTTTGATAAACCTTTACTTAATTTCATTTTATTTAGATTAGAAAAACAACTAAATCCTTTAGAATAAAACTGACTAAGAAACGAAGTAAATTGATTGCCTTGCATCTCGTAGATGAGGACGTTGACTAATAACTCCGTTTTCCTTGAGAATGTTTAGAGCATTCCTTACGGTTCTGTTCGGTAATCCTGTACTCTCAATTAATTCTTTTTGTGTCATTTCTCCTTCAACTAGGAGAAGCTTGAAGATGTATTTTGCTGATGGAGGTACTCCTTCTAGATGTCTTAAATCCAATTCAACCAATCTATTCCTCAGCTTTGCTAAGATGTTCTTTCTTGATTGAAATCGGATTATCTTCACAGTTGATGGAGATTTCTTTATTGATATTTCTTCATCGATATTAACTCGAATTTGTCCATCTACAACAGCTTCAATTGGAGATCTAGAACGTAGATGTGTTAGTTTAATATCTGATCCTAGAGGTACTACTAATGGTATATGATCTTTGTTTAAAGGATTCACAGGGACAATAATTATTATATCTGGATTTCCAAAAGCAATGGGCCCTCCTGAAGATAGTGCATATCCTGTGCTTCCCAAAGAAGTTGAGACTATGATTCCATCTGCTCTTCCCCTATAGAGAACATTGTTATCAATTACTAGAGTGTAGTTCATTAATAATGCTGAATCTCTTGGAAAAAGTGCAATCTCGTTCAATGCAGTTAATGGTGCTTTGCTTCTCCCATCAAGTAAATCTACTCGATTATAATCATCTACAAGATATTTTTCAGATAGAACAGCTTGAAGAGTATCTCTCATGTTGTTTGGAGTTATTTCTGTAAAGAAACTTATCCTTTCAGAAGATGCAGCTACAACCGGTGTAGAATCTCTGCTTAAGAAAATAGCTCTTAGGAAAGTTCCTGTATCTCCTATAGTAAAAATACAGTCAGCTTTTTTTGTTAGAAAAGTTCTTTGAAAATTTTGCCAGTTATCTTGGTCTAATTGTCTGTCATTAATCTCAATTATTTCTGTCTCTGGATCAAGTTCCAAAATAGTGTCTTTTATGGTACTCGCGAATTCGTCAGTGTTATCGTCTTTAGTTATATAAAATGCTATTTTCATATTACTATTCTCAAATCTCTAAACTGATTCTGTCATACTTAAGATTTTTTATACACAATCAGTAATTTTCTTTGAAATCATAGTTTTTTTTACTAAATTTTTCATACATATTGTCAATATGTATTACGCAAGGATGGGCCTTCTAACAAGAAAGTATAAGAGAATAGAATGAAAGTATAGGCAAATTTTGCTTCAATTAATGTTGATTTCTGTATATACATTGTTTTTAGACGCCTATAACTATAACTCTGTAGCAAGGAGGGTATTTTTAGCCTCAAACGAACATTATTAAATACCCTTCCAGAAACTCTTACCCGGTCTAGATGGTTATAGTAGACGATGCACCGAAAATACCAGCAGTAGAACAATATCTTCTTGATAATGAAGTTGAAAGATTATATTCTAAGTTGAAGAATGTTGGCTGGAACAGAAAGGCTTGCGAGATTATCGCACCATATACACTAAGAATCAACAATATTAAGAAAGAAAAAGGAATCAAGATACTAGCTCATTCCTACCAAACAGCAGATATTGTTTTTGGAATTGCAGATATTGTGGGAGATTCCTTAGGTTTAGCAAAGAAAGCAACAGAAATTGAAGAAGACACTATTCTCTTCTGTGGAGTTGATTTCATGGCAGAAACTGTAAAAATTCTCAATCCGGAAAAAACTGTTTTTGTTCCTCAAAAGGGAAGAGATTGTACTCTAGCAGATTCGATAACAGCTGAAGATGTTCGAAAACTTAAACAAGAACATCCTGGAGCACCTGTTGTATGTTATGTTAATACCACAGCTGAGGTCAAATCTGAAGCAGATATCTGCTGTACATCAGCAAATGCTCGTAAAATTGTTGAACAGCTAGAAGAAGACACCATTATATTCATACCAGATTATAATATGGGTCAAAACTTAGCAGATTTAACAAAAAAGAACATTATAACTTGGAAAGGATACTGTCGAACTCATCATGCATTTACTAAAAGAAAATTAGATGCAATTCTCAATGATCCATCTATGAAAACATTTGCTCACCTAGAATGCAGACCTGAAATCATCAAAGAAGTTGACTTAGTTGGGGGTACAGGAGATATGCACAGATACGCGAAATCTTCTACTAATGGAAAGAAGATTCTTTATCTTACAGAACAGGGATTCATAGATCGAATGAAGGCAGAATTCCCAGAACTGAAATTCGAAGATAGTAATATGATTTGTGTTAGCATGAAACGAAATGATCTTTTCACAGTATTAAAAGCGATTGAAAACCCTACTTCAGAACATATGATTGAATTAGATGAAGAAGTCAGGAAGAAAGCATTCAAATCAGTGAACAGAATGCTAAAATACTAAAACAAAGACAGATTGCTAATGATACCTAAAACTCTTATTGATCAAGACATCAAGAAATGGATTGCAGAAGATGTATCTTATTGGGATGTTACATCTACATTACTTCCTGAAGCAAAAGCCATAGGACAGATTTTTGCAAAACAGGAGGGTATAATTGCTGGTCTTCCGATTATTCAGAGAGTTTTTGAACTTCTTGAAACTGAATTCACTCTGTTAGTAGAAGAAGGAAGTTTTGTGAAGAAAAAAACAACTGTTGCGTCTGTTAAGGGATCAATTGTTAATCTTCTCCAAGCTGAACGAGTTTCATTAAATCTTCTTGGCAGAATGTCAGGCATAGCTACCAAAACAGCTGCTATGATTGAGAATGCACGAAAAACAAATCCAACTATAAGAATAAGTGCTACAAGAAAAACTGTTCCTGGTCTAGGAAAGTATGACAAGTATGCAATTGTCGTTGGGGGTGGAGATACACACAGATTCAATTTATCTGATATGGTTTTGCTAAAAGAAAATCACCTTAAAATGTTTAACTCAATCACAGAAGCAATTGATATAGCTAAATCAAAAACAAGCTTCAGCAAGAAGATAGAAATTGAGGTTCAGAATGAAGAACAAGCTTTGGAAGCAAGTGAAGCTGGGGCAGACATTATTATGTTGGATAACTTTTCTCCTGTTCAAGCAAAGCATGTTATTTCTAAAATTAGGAAAGAGAACACAACTATCTTGATTGAATTAAGCGGCAATATCAGTTTAGAGAATATCGAAAACTTTGCAATTGAAGGTGTTGATCTTATTTCCTCAGGTTCATTAACACATTCTGTGAAAAATTTCGATTTAACCATGTTAATTGAATAAAAAGAAAAGAGAAGAAGAAGGATTATACTGGAAGAAAGTCGTCTCCTTCTTTTATAGACTTAATAAACTCAACTACAAGTTTTACAATATTTTCGATGTCATCCAAGCTGATAACTTCGCTTGCAGTATGCATATATCTATTTGGAATTCCAACTAATCCAGTTGCAGCTCCTGCTAATTGAATTGCATTTGCATCTGTACCAGTCCCTCTATTTGCTGCGTGTTTCTGATACGGAATTTCATTCTTTTCAGCTGTATCAATCAGACCTTTGACAACTACAGGATTCAGGTTTGGACCAATAGATATTATTGGACCTCCAGCTAATTTTGTGTCACCTACTTGTTTCTTTTCTATTTCAGGAGCATCAGCAGAAAATCCTACATCAAAAGCAATTCCTAAATCTGGATTTATTGCTTTGGCTGCTACTATAGCGCCCCTCATACCAATTTCTTCTTGAACAGTTGAAACACCATAAACACCTGCATAGAAATTCTTGTCTTTAGCTAATTCTCTCATGATTTCTGCAACTATGAAGGATCCTATTGCATCATCAAATCCAGCAGCTATGGCAAATCTATTTTCACCTAATCTTTCATAACCATAGTCAAATACTGCAAAATCACCGACATCTACTTTTTGTGAAGCTTCTTCTTTATCTTTACAACCTATGTCAATGTACAATTTCTTCATTTCAGGAGCCTTCTTCCTTTCTTCTGGTTCCATTAAGTGTATTGCTTTTTTACCCAATACACCTTTGAATTGTCCATGTTTGGAAATCACGTTCACTCTTTTTCCAGGTAGAGTTGAATTATCAAATCCTCCTAGAGGTTTTATCCATAAATATCCATTATCATCTATATGTGCAATTTGGAAACCTATTTGGTCAACATGACCAGCAAGCATTATCTTGAATGGACTATCTGGATTGACAATAGCATAAAGATTGCCAACTCTATCGCTCTTAACTTTATCAACAACATTTTCTAGATAAGATTTTAATACACGTTGAGCTGGAAACTCATAGCCTGTAGCTCTAGGTGTTGTCACTAGTTTTGCTAAAAATTCTTCATTTAATTCGTAAGGCATATATTTCACCCATTTTCTTGTTGTTCTCTCAAAAAATCTTTAAAAAGTTTGACATAGGATATTGTCCTTGAGAGTGAAACACTCAAGTTAAACAATATTAGATATGGAAACCAAAAAGTTAAGAAGCTTTCAAAATTCTTCGAATCATATGTCTGAAACCGAAAAAGAAGAATCAGCTGAAATTGATACTGCAAATGAAGACAAGATCATTAAGCTAGGTAAAACAGGAAAAATTCTCATATATTCTAGCATAACTATTGTGTGGTTTGTAGTTGCAGGATTAGGAATCCGTGACATA
>JAEOTK010000418.1 GCA_016839875.1 Candidatus Heimdallarchaeota archaeon | reverse complement strand
TGGATTAATTGAAGATAATGAGTGTAAATATAATTTAATTAATGGTATAGAACTCTGGTTTTCTGAAAATTTCACTTTAATCGACAACAAATGTAATTGGAATTACGTTGGTAGCCAGCTGACAATGGCTCATAATACTAATTTTACAGGAAACACATTTAAATACAATAATTTGGGAGTATCTTTACAAGGCTGGTATCTTATTTCTCAAATGGATGCTGATCCAGGACCTTCTGATAATTGTTCTTTGACATTTAATCTTTTCCAAGAAAATTTTGGAGTTGGACTTAATGTAGGTGGTTCCTCTAACTGTACTATTCATCATAATAGCTTCATAGATAATAATATGGGAGGAATTTCACAAGCAAGCGATGATGGAGAAGGGAATATTTGGTACGATAATTCAACAAAAGAAGGGAATTTTTGGAATGATTGGTCTGGGATTGGAAATTATACGATATATAATGAATATGGAGATCCTTTCTCTTATGATCTCTATCCTCTTTTGGAAAGTCCGTTGATTCCTTTTTTTTCGTATGATTGTATACTTCTAGCTATTCATCCTTTGGAGATGATTTATGAGGAATCTGTGACTAATATCGGATTCTTACACTTCTTGTAAAGGAAATGGTTTATCTTTCTGAATCTCGAATAATTTATAATTACCTTTAATTTACTCTTTTTAGATGAAGAAACTTCAAGTGTAGATGCTTATACTGAAGCTATGATTCAAGAAGCTTTGGAGAAAATACTTGAAGATCGAACTGCAATCATTATTGCCCACAGACTTAGTACAATTGTAAATTCCGATCGCATCATTGTGATGGAACATGGAGAAATTGTTGAAAAAGGAACACATGAGGAGCTTTTAGCTCAGAAAGGTAAGTATGCTTCTCTCTATAATCAGTATTTTGTACATCAGAGTATACTATGGCAAGAACAATATTTCTCCTAAGTTTAGATAATTTTACTAAAAATTTATATTTTTAATTTCATGATAATTATTATGAAGAAATTTCTTTCTGTACTTGTTACTCTTACTCTGTTCTTTCTTCCAATAATCCTTCCTGTAATATCACAAAGTGAATCCAATCCTGTGGTAGTTGACTATATCTTCACCAACAGTAATATAATTACTATAGATGAAAATAATCCTGTAGTTGAAGCTATAGCAATCAACAATGGAATTATTGTAGGACTTGGAAGCTCTGATGAAATTCTGGAGGATTTCGAGGTCGAAAATGATACTTGTTATGATTTGGAGAAGCTAACAATTATGCCAGGTATAATTGATGGTCATTCACATTACATGGCTTCTTTATTCTGGATAGGTGATTGGTATAATATCTATGATGCTCAAAATATGGCTTTAGCGTATGGATACACAACGCTGAATGAAAAAAGTGTAGATCATGGTGAATTAGAGTGGTTTCGTTCAGCTGAACAGAACGGTACCCTTCGTCTCAGAATCAATGCTTTCATTATCTATAATTTCGCTTGGTTAGAAAATGACGAACCTGTAATCGTTGGAGGTTGGGAAGGAGAGGTTGATCAACCAGTTCTAGATTCAAACAGAAAGCTTCGTATACCCGGTGTCAAAATTTATGCTGATGGTGCATCTGGAAACCGAGGTTTTCCTGCAATGAGTGAACCTTATACTCAAGATATGATTGATGTATGGGGGATTACTAATCCTTATGGAGATTTATATTTCAATCAGACTGAGTTAAACTCAATTGTAGATTCACTTCATGATGATGGCTTTAGTGTTGCCTTTCATGCTATGGGAGATAGGGCTACTGAAACTGTACTTAATTCAATTGATTATGCTTTAAATGGTACAGAAAATGATGCTGCTAGACATCAGCTTGAACACAATAGTTTCATAAGAGAAGATCTTATCACACAAGCATTATCACTGAATACAATTCATTCTGTTAGAGGATACTTTCCGACCTATTGGCAGAAGGATTATGAAGCATTATATCCACCTACGTGGTTGGAAAGAACAGTTAACAGATACTCTTTACCTGGAGAAGGACTCCATTCTTATCTCGAAACTGATTTTGGTTTTCTCCATGGTTTTGATGAAGATGATTTGAGCAGATCAACAAATATCAGACCATTCTTACATCTGTGGGGATTAGTAACAAGAAAAGCAATTGACGAAAATGGAACAATTCATGAACCTGATCCTTGGTTAGCAGAGCATGAAATTACTGTAGAGCAAGCTCTTCGAATGATGACAATAGAGGGAGCTTATGCAGTTAAACAAGAAGATTACATTGGTTCTTTAGAAATTGGAAAATATGCTGATCTTATTGTTTTATCTGATGATCCTTTATCTATTGAGGAAGATGATCTCAAGGATATTGAAGTAATGCTTACAATGGTTGATGGTAAAATAGAATTCCAGAAGACTAGTCACTCATTTCCAAAAACTTGTGAGATTCCAACCTCACGAACTAGTTCTTCATTTTGGATCGCAATGACTGCTGTACTGGTTATTTCTATATTCAGAAATAGAAAACAGAAGAAGCCTGAATTTTAGTAATCTCTGATATCTTGAATTCGAACTCCTTCCTTAGCTTTCTGTTCTTCTCTTTCGAGATATTTCTCAAATCCCTCTTTACTAATAAAATCTATATTTTCAAATAGATATGAATATCTGTTTCTTTGATAATCTGTGAACTTACAATTAGCAAAATCTTCACAGAGTAGACAATTATCAACAATTTCCTGTTGAATCTTCTCACATTTTTTCACATCACACCAACTTTCCTTAACATTTCTGCAACCAGGACAAGTAGAATCAATAAACCAATCCAATCCTTTTAGAAAATTATCATAATCAAAACTATCGTTTGATTCTTTTAACCAAGAATAATCTCTAACAGTCCAGTCTTTTATTTTCGAAGCAAGTTCAGTCATCTCTGCTGTAAATGATCTGCATTGACCACAGTATACTCCACATCTTCCAAGCTTTTGATTTAGAGACATTATCTATCATTTAATCAGATTAGTTTATTAGTGTTTCAATCTAAATGTATCTGATTTAATGAAAAATAATCTTCTCTTCTTTGCTATTTTCGTATTGCTATTAAGTTCAACAAACTGCTTATCTTCTAGCATCAATTCAACAGATAAGACAATTCTTGAAGAGAATATTATAGATAATGAATCTGCAATTTGTACAAACACTAAACCCATACACGATTCTGAATTATTATCAGATGTTTTTGGAGATCAAAAAGATTTCTGGACAGCTAATCTTCAGACAGGAGATTGGTTTCAAGTTCGAGCTACTCTGTTAGCTGTTGGAAATTATTGCTATATCTATATGGATAATAGAACTATTGCTTCAATTGGGCAGAGTGCAGCGATTGACAGATGTGAGATCTATCGATATGAATTTGATACAACTATTTATCCCAAAAATTGCGAACTAGTTGGGCATCCTAATGGGACTCTTGGAGATATCGATAATGATCTTAGAATAACTGTATTTCTAGTTGAAGGTGTTGGAAATTACTACTTAGAAATCAACGAGCTACCAGGATATTATCCTACGAATAGTAGAGAAATGGTTTATGTTTCATCAGAAATGCAACTGGTAAATACTATTGCTACTATATGTCATGAAACTAACCATTTATTCTTGTTTAATTATGATCTTAATGAAGCTGATTTCATTATAGAAGGCTTAGCAGAATTTTCTATGTACTATGCAGGATATATGTCCAATTATTCATTTATGCAAGGAGGAATGACTTTGAACAGATCAATGTCTTCTGTTTATTTTTCAGATCACTCTGATGTATCTCTATTCTTCTTTGATCGTGATTATTATTCATATGCTAGCTATGGAGCAGGATACATGTTTATGTTTTATCTAGCAGAAAAGTATGGAATACAAGTAATAACCGATCTTTGTCATAATGATCCTTCTGATGGACCAAAAGGCATCGAAGAAGCACTCTTACTACATGGCTATAATGTCTCTTTCAATGAACTCTTTCTGGATTTTATCACAGCTTGTACTATTGATGAACTTGGAATTTATGATGATCTCTTTGGTTTCGTAAATACAGATATTCAAATTTCTAGAAGAACTACAGTTTCTTCTCTACCATATTCTCAGAATGATGTTAAACATAGATATTACTGTACTGAGATACATGAACTTGAAACTCCATCTGATAATTTTACTCTTAAAATAGAAACACCAGAAGTTCCACGTTCTTTAGGACTTTCAGTTGTTATCCATGATCAGAATGGATGGAATATTAGTAAATTAATTGTTACGGGGACTGGTAATTTATCCTATATACACTGTAATGGGGAGAATATAGAAACAGCATACATTATTACTAGCTTAATTAAAGAAGGTACTCCAAATGCGCCAACAATATGGATGGAAAGCCCATATAACTTGCTTGATATCAGCTTTCTTGAAGGACATGTAATTTCTACTACAGATGAAACTAGCTTCAATCTCTTCTTTAGCTTAGCAAGCTTCACCCTAGTCATTGTAATTTTAAAACGTAAGAAACTGAGATAATTTCACCCGAAAATAGATGTTTTTCTACTTTATTGAATAAATCTTATAAGAACTCAACCTTATCAGAAATTATGAGGAAAGTACTTATTCTAAATGGAAGTCCTCGAAAAAAGGGAAATACTTCATTTCTTGTTGAAGAGCTAAAGAACAGAGTAGAAGAAGCAGGTAATGAAGTTGAGATTCTATTTCTGAATGATTATGATATTAATCCTTGTCAAGGTTGTTTTTGGTGCTACAAAGACTATCCTCTTAAATGTGTTCAAGATGATGTAATGAACACTCTCTACCCAAAAGTCATAGATTCCGATGTGTTAGTATTTGCATCTCCAATCTATTGGTTCACTTATTCGGCACAATTGAAACTATTTGTTGATAGATTGGTTGCTCTTCATGTAGAAGGAGGACATGTGCTGAATGGTAGAAAATTCGCATCTATCTTTGTTTATGGAGACAGCAGTGCAGAAGGTTCAGGAGTGTTTGCAGCAATTGATTCAATCAATCATATGATAAGTTATTTCAGAGGAGAAAATTTAGGAGTTGTTCATGGAACTGGAGGGGACAAATTAACTGTACCCAATAACACTCTGATACTTGAAGAATTAGGAAAATTAGGTATTAAGATCTCTTAAACATTATATTCTTTGTAGATCCTTTTTTCTTTTCTTTCTCTAAATAACTCAATATAAAAATAAACAAAAAAAGAGAGGAGATAGTATCCTAAATTAGATAAAGATTTTCAATGTTCCTTTTAGATAGGTTGCTACGAAATTTCCGTATTGGTCGAATTCTGGACCAAATTCACCTTTCATCATTATTTTGTAGTCACCGATAGTACCTTTAGATGTAGCCCATCCATGTATGAAACCATATTCAAATTTTAGAACAGAATTTCCTTCCATATAAATTTCTAAGCCTTCAAATCCAGGGATGGCGCTTGTTGCAGTGATGATATTCCCACCATTTCCGTTTCCAAGTCCAGTTGTTGTATCAATATTAAGTACTTTTGTTGGTGCTTCTAAGATGCCATCTTCAAAGTAAAAGTGACTAATCTCAAAGAAATAGACCCCACCATGTATGTGTAAAACAAAATTCTCATCCATCCAAACCTTATCGGGAGGAATTTCTAAATCGGGAAGTTGGAATTCATATCCATCAAAAGTAAATTTTACGTGCTTAGCTTCAGTTGTCATAGTTCCCCCAAAAATCAATCCCATTAAACATAACACTGTTAGAAATGCTATTTTTTTTGCTTTCATTCAATATACTCCTTGTTTTCGTCAAAATTTCTTCTCGTAAGAAAAAACTTAAACTAGTGACATTTTCCCGACAAAAATATAAATCTTTTCCTCAGCATTACAAACTGTCAATAATTACTAATTCATTAAGTGTCCAAATATTCTATAATAATCGATATTAGTACCATTGATCTAGATATTCAACAAAAAGAGAATAATCTTCTGGAGGATCCTTTCTTCTTACTCTTCGTATCTTTTTTGCAAATTTCATGAATTCCTTGTATCTTTCCTTTGTTAGAATATCAGTATTTTGATCCCAATTAACTTCAGCCATGATTGCTCTAATGTCTCTTACAAGAATATCAAGATCTCCCCATGGCAACTCTTCAGCTAGTTTTCTTGCCAAAGTAATATTTGCTGTATCTACATTTGGTAAATCATATTTGACTGGATCTTGCTCCCAAGCTTCATAAGTTGGTGCAATGTTATCTGTTGAAAGAAGGTCAATAATTCTATCAGTTATAAAAGGAACTAATTCTTTGAATCTCTCATATGCTTTAGCATATTGTTTAGCAATCTGCACATTGCTTTCATAATAATTTTCTGTTGGGAATAACTGGTGAACACTTCTTACTCTAAAAATACCAGTTTCAAATTCTATTTCAAGGAATTTCGCTCTATATTCTTCTTCCTCAAATGGAATAAGTCGAATATCTTCTAGATGTTCTTTTATTGAGATTTTCCATATTCTTGAGATTGTTTTTAGTGAAAATGCACCAGATATATCATCAGCTTTGTTGATTAGGTGCATTATTGGAATTTTTCTCCTTACGGCTCCTGTGTAGACTTTTCTGAAATCTGGAGATGTTATACTGCTCCCTTCAGAACTGAAGTTTTTCGAGAGAAAAATAACTTCATCACTATTGTCTGGTATTTGCCACTCCAATCCCTCTATAATATTGATTAACTCAATAGTGACTCTACTACTATCCTCTAAACAGAGTATATTTTCCAATATGAACCGAAAAATGTTTTCGGATTCACCTGCCATAGATAAAAGAAGACCTTAGTTTTTTTAAGTTTAGTGCCTAAAATTAAGAATTCTCATCAATTTCTTTGATCAAATACATATGACCCAACATCCAATCATAACATTTTCGCGAATCATATTCTTTTGGTAACTTCTTATAGTGCTTGAATATTTTGTTTGAAACAGAAGTTACTTTTCTCATTCTGAGCATTATTTGAATGTTTGAAATCCCTTTTATCAGAGAAGATATTATTTTGAAAATACCAATTTTCTTATATTTTACATGGATGATATTCTCTAGATCAGTTTTTGTTATAATCCCCTTATTTATTAGAAATGAAGCTTCTTCTTGAGAAAACTTCTGAAATCCTCTTCTCATTGCGTCCAAAGCTGCTAAATCTCTCCCTCTTTCTTCCATGAATCTGACTTGATATTCCCAGAGTCTATCTACTGATGTTTCTTTTCTTAGTAAAGCTTGAGATATTACCTCAGCTGCTATCTTTGCTGATATCATTGCAGATCCAACTCCACAGCCATTCATAGGACTGGTTATACAAGCTGCTTCTCCACAGAGCATGAATCCATACCAAGCTAAACTTATAGGTCTTCTAACTGAAATGGTATCTCCTCCCCCTCTGATTTTCTCTGTTTCAATCTGATTGTTTGTATTAACAAATTCATTTACTATTGCTTTCGCTTTTCTATCAGAAACACCCATCCCAACTCCTGCACCTATATCAATTGTGTTCTCGCTTTCGAAATTTAACCAGCTGTATCCCCCTTCATACCCATATCTGTAGTAAAGAATATCTTTCTCGATTTTGTATTTATCCCAGTTTATCTCATTTGGTTCTATCTGATGCAATTCCCTGTGAGCATCAACTTGTTCAGATTTCTCTAAAGGAAGATTCATGTCTAAAATCTCAATATTGTTTCCTAGAATTCTCTCTCTTCCAGAACAGTCAACAATAATTCTTGCGTTAAAGGTTTTTCCATCCTTTTTCTTTACTCCAACAACCCATTGACCTTTACCTATAGGCTCTGTAATCTCTGTGTTAAACTTAAAAATCGCTCCAGCTTTTTCAGCCATTTTTAGAAGTCGTTTCTGGAATAACATTCTGTCTGTGATCCAGTAATCATAGAATCCTAGATGAACTATTTTACCAAAGTCTGGTGAGATAATGGCTAAATGATCTCGATCAGCTTTTTTCTCTTCTCCTTTCGGAGGTGGAATACCTGCAAAAGAAAAAGCTTTTTTCTCCACAGAATCACTCCAATCCTGTCCAATATTATCTCTTGTATTTCTTTCGAAAACTGTTACTTTCAGATTGGCATTTGCTAAATGAAAAGCTAATACACATCCAGCTATACCTGCTCCAACAATGATTACATCTATTGATTCTTGTTTCTTCTTGGACATTAGAACAAAATAAGATAAAGAGGTTCTTTAGTTTTACTGAAAAAGAACCTTAGATAGTTGTGAATAATTCAAGTAGATATGTTAATCCTGCTACTAAGAGAGCTGCTGGAATAATCTTTAGTGCATAGATTATCTTGCTTTCTTTTGAAACAGCTCCTAGAAAAAGACCAAGAATAACTACTTCAACAGCAATAACAACCATAGAGATGATTAAACCTACCAACATTGTTATCCAACCTGCATGTACAAAGAAAAATGGTAGAATAGATATTATAGAAAATAGAAATGGAGAAAAACCATCTACAAATGATATGATAATAGCTGTCCAAAGATTCGCTTTGGCAACTTTAGTGTTATTCAAATCAGTGACCATATGTTCTTCTAATTCTTTTATGTCTCTGGTTCTTTCAGCTCTTTCTGTGAGATAAGCAATCCAGAATCCTGATATTCCCATTGCAATACTGGCTCCTACTCCAGCAAGGATTAAGGTTATTGCTTCTGCTCTGGCTATATAGGCACCGATAATTATTCCTAAGGCTGTTAATGCACCATCGAATCCGTTCATAACGAAATATCGACGTAAAATATGCTCCCCCTCTGCCATAGACAATATCTGTCTAATTTCACGAATGCTTTTCAATTTGCTTTTCCCTAAAGAATTTTACTAATACCAACTTTCTCGTTATGGATATAAACTTTGCTCTGCAAAAGAATGGAAAAAAACATATAAAAAAATCGACTTTTTTCATTATTCACTTTTAATACTTTTACTGTACTCCCCAAAAACATTTTAATAACGAAAAACTCCTTTTGATAGGAGGAGTCTCTTAAATGCAGGTTTTTTTTGATCGTACGTTAGAGAATGAATTTGAGAAAATTTACTCTAAATTCAAATCAATAGAGCTCAAAGCTGATGAAGCCTATCAGGCAGACTTATCTTATTTAACAGATAGGTTACAAGTTTTCGATCCTTGTCCTTCTTTATGTGATAGAGAGGATTTCAATTCTGCTGCTATAGATGGGTCTGGAGCTGAAAGTATTGTTGCTCTAAATGATATCTCAATTCATCTACTTACTGCTGCTTTTGCAGCTGATAGAACTATTTTCAATAGTGGAACAACAGAACAGCTAGATATCTCTCCTCCAGTATGTACTCATCCTGAAGGAATTACTCGACTAATACTTCTTCGAGAAGATAAAAAAGAGGAAGTATGGGAAGAATTTGAATCCTTCATTGATTACAACTACAATGCTAGTCTTGTTGATGTTGTAACAAGAGTTATTCGAGATCTGGTTGCAACTGCTTTCAAACAGAAACATCCAGATAAACCTTTACCAAAATTAGATACAGAAGCTAATATTCGAATGGTTGCTACAACTATTGGTTTAAACCTTTACAAGGGTGATTTCAAGAATTTTCAATCATGGATGGTATCCCCAAGAGCAAATGCTCCAAGAGGGTGGTTTGAACAATTTCGAGAAGTGCTGGAATATGCTGTTGCAAATGCTTTGTTAAATTCAGATGTGCATTTCAAGTATCTCTTTCTAGATGGTTCTATGAATATGCTGATGTCTCCTGGTCAGAAACAACCTCGATTAGCTTCTAATTATTTATTAAGAGATATTAATCTCAAATCTATCGAAAAAGAAACCTGTGTTGTAGCAGTTAGCAAAACAACAACTTTTCCATTCATTTACAGATTAGCTCAAGATTTAGAGAAGAGCTTAGGGATGGAAAAGAAATGGTTCATCAGAATACCTACTGAAAAAAGAGAAAATTATACTCTTAATATTCTGAAAGATAGACCTCATATACCTCCTGCATATGGAGTTACTTACCTCTTCCACTTCTCTTCTGAAGTTCCAATCTTGCGGATTGACTTTGATGAACAGTGGTGGAAGGAGAATATCTATTCTAAAGATAAAAAAATAGAACAAGAGAAAGAACTAGAACTCTTTCAAGATATCGATTGGCTTGCTAGAGATGTTAGATACTATGGTTACTTCTTTGATCTGGCATTTGCTCATAGCACCACTGTCGTTCGATTTCCTGATAGAGATGATGTAGCAGATAGATTAATAGACTATTTTGCTACAAAGGGAGAAAACCCAAAGATGTTTATACATCCAAGAAGAAGATTAGGATTAATGTAAAAGGTGAAAAGTGTGGAATTAGAGTTACCAAATCCAATTGGAATACTAGCAGAAGGGGATATATCTACATTGAAAGTAGTATGTTCCGATATTCGTTTTCAGATTGGTGAAATATTGATTATTAGACCATTACATGGTAAACAAGTGTTTCTGTTCAGAGTAATGAACTATGAGAACATTCTCAGGAACATTCAAGACATGACAACTATTGCAGCGAATTTCTTGAAAAACAGAGAAGCATATATTGCAAGAGTTGAATCAGAAAAATTAGTTAAGGTTCATGGACTTCTGATGGGTTACAGTGAACATAATGCTGAAACAAAGAAATGGGAATTTAGAAAACCTAGAATCTTACCTCCTCATTTCTCTGAAGTGTTCAGAGGATCAGAATGTTCTGAAGCTTTAACTTTGTTGTTAGAGGATGAAATTGGAAAACACATTGAGGTTGGAAAATTACTCATCGGAACCTCTGCACTTGATATCCCAATAAAAATAGATCTTGACTCATTGCCAATGCACGTACAAGTTGCAGGTACAACCGGAGCAGGAAAATCATTCTTCATGTTGACATTCATTACATCAGCAATAAAAAACAATTTAATCAGTTGGGCAAAAAATGAAGATCTCAAAAATAAAGTATCTGTGATGATGGTAGATGTTCATGATGAATACATGAGAGGATTGCCTTTCAAGGATAAAAGAAAGGGAATAATTGATGTAGCTAATGCTGTTTTGAAAGGTGGAAGTGATCAATATGATGCTATCTTTGGAGATAAGTTTTATCTTACTCGTGAGTTAGAAGCTGTTCCTACTGAAATGCAGAAACTTTCGAAAGCAATCCGATTCAGAAGAGAAGATCTATTCGTTAGCGATATCACTTCAGTCATGTATGTATCTGATCAAATGCTCGGGTTTATGAATAGAGCTCATGGAATTGAAGCTGACTGGATCTCTAAAATAGAGGGATTGGCTGAAGGGGAGACACTTGGATTTGCTCCAGGGACAGTCGATGCAGTTAGAAGGAGATTATATCCTATTCTTAAATCTCAGATATTCACATCTGATGAGTATAGTGATTTAGCTGAAATAATCTATAATCTCGAATTAGGTCATTTCTATAATTTCAGTACAGCTCTTTTAACTTCTAGCGAGCAATTCGTTGTTATTACTATGGTCGCGAGAACATTGTTTTCTCTTCGACAAGCTTTAATGTCATCAACAAAATGGAGTCAATTTAAAGAGCAAGTTCATGCTAAATTACCAACAAAAATTGCAAATGAGCTTCTTGGTGAGACATCTAATTCCAAATTCTCAATTAAAGACCTCTATGTTGAAGGTAAAGCAGGTAATGACTTCAAAATGAAAACCGTTGATCAACTACCTATTGTAATGGTTACCGTAGAAGAAGCACCAAGTATATTAGGTTCTCAAATGTCCAAAGAGGGAAACATTTTCATAGACATTTCTCGACAAGGAAGAAAATTCCGAATTGGTTTGTTACTAATTACACAAAATATTTCGTCAATGGAACCGATAATTCTGGCAAATACTAATACTGAGCTAAACATGATGCTCGGGAACGAAATTGAGGTAAAGCAAGCAATAATAAATGCGAGTAACAACATTTCAGGATACGAGAATGAGTTCAAAGTCTTAAGCAGAGGAGAAGCTATCCTAACAAACTCATTAAGGAATATTCCACTTCCAGTCAAAGTTAGTAATGTTCCTCTCTATATAGAAGAAGAATTACCTTTCTTTGAAAAACCTTTTGAGAAACTAAAAATCAAGAAAACAAGAACAAAATCAACAGAAGTTCCACTATAAATGGTGAATGTATGGTTAAAATTCTACATTTCTCTGATACGCATGTTTCACATAGACGATTTCGTGATGTAAAAGAGTCTTGGAAAATACTGAACAGAGTTACTTGGATAGAGGAGGACTATTGTCTTGGATTCAAAAAAGCTCTTGATATTGCTGCTAAATCAGAATGTGATTATTTGGTTCATTCTGGAGATTTATTTGATATCCCTGTTGGAAGGAATTTTGCTGGTCCGACTGAATACTCGAGAGCATTTGTTATTCGCGAACTGAAGAGTTTCTTTGAAAAAACAGATAATACAAAACCGCTGATTATCATAGATGGAAATCATGGGACTTATCTTACTAGAAACAACAGTACTTTAGAATTCATTCAAGCAGCTTTTCCTGATAATGTTCATATTTTTACTAATTATCAACTGAAGGATGCCATTAGAGATGATAATCCTCTGATTCTAGAGTTTGAAGATGTAAATTTCTATCTCTTTCCATATCTGAAATTCGGAAGATTAGAAAACTGGTACAAAGAATATGAGAGGTGGTTAAGGAACAACCAGCAACCAGATTCAGACAAAATATCAATTGCTGTAGCTCATGGTATGGATAGAGGAATGGATCTCCACGAGCTAGTTCTTCAATACAAATATGACTATGTTGCTCTAGGTCACGATCATAAGCAAAGAAAAATCAAGAAAAATGCGTGGCAAAGCGGAAGTACTGCTAAATATACTTTTGCTGAAAGGAATCAGAAAAAAGGCGTTCTTGATGTTGATATTATTAAGGGAGAAGATCCTAAAGTCGTTTCTATACCTATCGATAAAACTAGATCGATGAAACAATTTGAGATGACTCTTAACACTGATTTGACTACTACTGATTTTCAAAAGAAATTAGAAGAGAAAATTACAGAATTTAAATCTCCATTCAAGGGAGAAACAGCTACTAGATTAAAATTCAAATTTGATGGTTCAATTCTGCTTTCAAACTGGTGGGGAATGGAAGATGTTCTTGCTGAGCTTCAGAAAGAAGTTTTTGAAGATAAGTATAACTTACTTGAATTTAGATGGGATTCAGTAGAAGTAGCCAAAAGAGCACCAGTTAGTCTCCAAAAAGGAGCAAAATTATATGATTATTTAATAGAAAATCCAGCAACAGATTTTGAAAGGTATATCAGGTCTCTTAGTTTACCAAGTGAGAAACAAGCAAAACAATTCATTGACATTGGTGCGAAAATCATTGAAGAAGTATTTATGGCTTCTTTAGAAAATTCAGAGACTAAGGAGGAAGGTGAGTAGTTTGAGAATACTTTGGATAAGAGCTAAGAACTTCAAGTGTTATAGTGATATTCGTGTTCCATCACAAGGAATTCTTCCAGAGGGATTGTTATTTGTTGAAGGAGAAAATTCTACAGGTAAGTCCAGTTTATTTGATGCTATTTTCTATGCTTTATTTTACGAACCAACAACTACCAAGGAATTAGGTACTAAAGATGATCTTATCCGTCGAGGTTACGCTGAGACTGAAGTAGAGGTAGCTTTCGAATTGGATAACAAGTGCTATCTAATTAGAAGAAATCATGGTACGAAAACAGCTGTTCAAGCATTTCTATTAGCTATTGATCGAGACTCCGCTTTGTTGGGGAAGGTTGCGAATAGCAGAAAAATAAGTGAGGGGGTTGTTGATGTAGAAGCAAAAATCACGTCTCTATTGAACATAAATAAAGATAAAGCACTCAACACCTTAATTGTTCGTCAAGGTTCTGTACAAGCTTTAGCTGAGGCTAAAGGAGCAGAATTAAGAGATATTATTTACGAGTTATTTCAATTAGATTTATACAGAGAAAGAGCTATTGATAACATCAAACAAAAGAAGAGTACTTTCGAAGAAAAGAAGAGAAAGTATGTGATTGAAAGAACAACAGAGGATATTCAAAGAGAAATCACAGAGACTAAGGAAAACATTGAAACTTCAAAGAAGAATGTAGAACAAATTGACAAATCTTCGGAAAAAGGAAAAAAAGAGCAGGAGAAATTCCCCAAGCTGAAGGAGTTACAAGATATAAATGGATTAACACAACGTTTAGATCAACAGAACGCTACAATTAACAGAAAAGAAAATTCTGTTTCGGAAACCTGCGATAAATTTGATCTCAAAAAACCTGTTAAGGTTCAAGATATTGAAGCTAAATCCAAGAGTATTAACAAGAATATAGATGAGAATAAGAAAAAAGTAGAGTCAATTCAAAATGAAATTGAAGATTTGAGAAAAGAAAGAGTAAATCACGAACTTGAGTTAGAGAATTTTTCAAATAGAAAAACAAGTCTTGAGCGTATCGCTGAGACCGGTGAACAACCTCAATGCGATGTGTGCGAGCAAGAAATAGATGAAGCGAAATTTAAAGAACTTCTTGATAGATCAAAAAGAAACATTCCAGTTTTAGCAAATGGTATTAAGAGAAAAGAAGAAGAAATAAAAGCTAAACAAACTGATTATAAGAAGATTGAAGAGACAAACTCCAAACTTCAACAAGATAATGGGAGACTTAATGATTTAGCTAATGATTTGGATGAACTAAATGAGCTAAGAAATACGAAAGAAAAGATAGATTCAGATATCCAAAACTCATTGCTGAATTTCAAAGTAAAAAATCTTGAAGAATTGTCAAAGAATTTTGGTTTAACTGATTTCAGTGAACTATTTGATCATGTGAAATCATTAGATGATGAAGTAAAACAAAATGATCTAAGAAAGAAACATGCTCTAGATTCAATTAAAGAAAAATACGGAATTATTGAGAAACTGGGCAAACAGATAGAAGCTAATGCAAAGAAAGAAGAGGAATCTTCAAAATTGGATTTAGAAATAGCTCTCTTGAATGAAGTTCAAACTTACGTCGAGAAGTTTATTGCGGAAGATTTGATTTCCAACAGAATGTTAGCGAATATTCAACAGTCTACTAGAGGATATATCTACCTATTTACCAGAGGAAGATATTCAGAATTATACCTTGAACCTACAAGAACAAAGACACTAAACATGAGTATTAAAGATGAAGAACTAGGATTTGTTAAAAATCAGACACTCTTATCTGGTGGAGATAAAGCTGCAATAGGTTTAGGTTTGAGAATTGGAGTAAGTGAGTTGCTCAAAAGGATACGCCCTATGAAATCCTCTCCTTATGAACCACCAAAAATGGATATACTTGTACTAGATGAACCACTAGGTTCTCTGGATGAAGCTAGAAGATCCAAGGTAATTGAAGGCTTAGTTGCTGAGAAGAAATTTTCACAAATCTTTCTAATTACTCATACTAATATCAGAAGAAGATTTCGTGCACCCTTAATCTCAATCAATTCTTCATCTTCTGGGAGTAGAGCTGTATTTTATCCTTCCACAACTGAAATTGAAGAAGAAGCTGAAATCTAGGAACTCATCATCCTTTGCAATAATATTTATTACTGGGATTTCTTACTATGGTTTAATGATACCTGGAACTCTTCGTCCATTACCAAAGAAAATCAAAGAAGTCAAAACAGAAGCTGATAAAATTCTAAGAACTTCTGAGATGGATTTATCAAATTCGAAAGAAATGTTATCTGAAAGTTCCCTTTACACTTTTGAAGAAGTCAATATTCAATACATGCGTATTGTAAATGATATTTCTGATATTTCTCCATTAGTTAAAGAATCAGATAAACTGCTCAACAAATACATCAATGACTATCTACTAAACGAATTAGTATACCGATTACATACTGGGTTAGAAAGAACTCAATCACGATTACATAATGATTCACAAAGATTAGAAACAATTCTAATGTCAAAAAGAAAATCCTATATTGAAGAGATGATCCCAAGACTGAGGGATGAAGCTAAAAGCAAATTATCCTTTCTGAAGGATTTATCTTTCGATGAAATACTTGAAAAGAGCCAAATTTATGGAGGAACAATATCTGAAATAGTAGGAAAGCTTAATGCTCTCAGAGATGAATACCAAAAACTCTCTGATGGTTCCTTTGATGTTTCAGAGTTCTATGCACATCTCAAAAAAGATATTTCTGTAGTTGAAGAGGAAATAGATGAGTATGATTTGATTCTGAGAACATGTAAGATGCAAATGTTAGCAGAAGAAGCTGAAAAGATGATAGAAGAAGGCAACGTAATAAACAATGAATTTGAGCTTGACAAATCTAGTGAACAAGTACTACAAGCAGATGACTTTGTTAAAGCTTCAACTATCAAATTTGATGAGATGATTGGTTTAAGAGTAAGTTTACCCAGAAGAGGTATTTCAAAAGAATTTTCAAGCAACTTCAAGGAATTACTTGAGCAATTTGAGACAGGAAAAGCTTCTTTAGAAATAATAAGAAATAACCTGAGATTAAAAACTGATATGTATGCTACACAAATCAACTGGATTAATACAATTAGAGAAATTGCAGAATCTGATGGTGAAGAAATAAGTTATGTTTTTAAAAATCTCAAAATTAAAGGTTCTGTTGTGGACTGGAAACTTTTCACAGTCAAAGAACGTGATATACGAATCAATCCTAAAATCAAGCTTAAAGGTACTTTTACTCTGGCTCTATTAGAGGGGAGATTTCCAGTTTTTGAATTAAGTCCTTTGGGATTAGTTAAACTCCCACTAGGGGATGAATTGACAACAGAAAAACTCGAGGAAATTCTTGGAGCTATTGATGAGATATCCAAAACAGCTTTTGCTGATGAGATTAGAAACAGAAGACAAGCAAACAGATTGCTAAAGGAAAAAGAACAAAAAGTTGGCATGTTCTCAAATATAACCGAGAGATTATCACCTGCCTATAACAAGGTTAAGGATGTAACCAAAAAAGGTTTCAAGAAAATTGCAGACGTTACCAAAAAAGGATTCTCAAAAACAAAATCCTTTGTTAAAGATAAAACAAAGGGTAAAGAGAAAAAAGAAGTGAAAGAAGAGAAAGAAGTTGAGAGTGTCGAAGAAGTTACAGAACCTACAACCGAAGATTAGTTGTTCCAGAGGTTATTAATTTGGAAAACTTACTTGATACCATTAATTTATTTGTTTTTGATGTAGATGGAACTTTACTGTTAGGATCGCAACCTCTACCTTTTGCAAACGAAGTTATCGATCTACTTCAAAGTAAGAATATTGATTTTCTCATAATTTCCAATAATTCTTCATATTCCGTTAAAGAAAATAAAACGAGATTAGAGAATATTCTTCAGGTAAAACTTGATAGTTCCAATCTCTACACATCAGTTCAAGCATCAATTGATTATTTACTGAAAAGCAATATAGTGAACTGTTATCTTATAGGTACTCCTTCTATGATTGGAGAGTTTGAGCAATCAGGAATCTCTAATAGTGAATCTAATCCTGAAGCAATCATTCTAGGTTTTGATAGAACCCTAACCTATGAAAAAATAAAAACAGCTTCGCTATTACTACAAAAAGAGGAAAAAATACCTTTCTTCGCAACTCATCCTGATGACACGTGTCCTGTTGATGAAGGTAGGATTCCAGATGTTGGTTCCTTTCTAAAAATGTTTGAGAATGCTACTGGTAGAACAGCTGATTTGATCTTTGGAAAACCGAGTAGATTAATACTGGACTTAGTATTAAGTAAAAGAAATATTGATGTTTCAGAGGTATTAGTGATTGGAGACAGAATTGAAACAGATATTAAAATGGCTAGTGATTCTAATGCAAAAAGTGCTTTAGTATTAACTGGAGAATTCTCGGAAGATAAGAAGAATACCACTCAATTTACTCCAACATTTATTTGGAAAAATCTAGAGCAATTATTTGAGTTCCTAAAAACAAAGTAATAATCTATTTTACATAATCTACTATTTGTTTAATGTAGTCCCATTGATCTTCTGAATGAATCCAACCTAAAACAATTGAATCAATCATCTTTTTGTTATTTAGTTGTTTATAGTAATCCATTCTCTCAAAAATCTGCTCAATTGTTCCCATCAATCCGAAATCACTACAAATTTCTAGAATCTCTCCTTTAGGAACTTCATTGTATCTCTCCCAGGAAAGTTCTCTAATCTGCTGTATCTTCTTGTTAGAATAACCATGCGATTTTAAAATAGAATCAGAGCTTCCTTTTGCAATATCTTTAGTAATGTTCCACATTGTAGCTGAGATTTCTTTGTTTTCTTCTTTTATCTGCATCATTCCATAAGGAACAATACCAAAGTTTCTCTTATTTTTGGAAGGATTGTTGCTTACAATTTTATAAGCTCTTTCAATATCAAATGTAGATGGACTGTTTAGAAGAAGATAATTAGCTTTTTCTGTAGCATAATTAATCATTCTTTTACCTAATCCTCCAAAAGCCAATTGTGGAAAATCATATTCTCCTTGTTTTGCCTTTCTAATCTCTACTAAATTGAGAAGCTTATCAACATCCGTTTTGTAATGAGTAAAAGGTTGATTTTTTACATCTTCATCTTGAATGAGGTTTAAATTTCCAATTCCAAGTCCCAAACCAAATCGCTTTGGATAATTCTTAGATAACCAGACACTAAGAGAAAAAAGAACTTCTAAAGAATAGTAGAAGGGAGATGTAATTCCTGTCCAAAAATCCATTTTTTTAATATTTCCAATCAATCTACCAATATCTAAAAACGCATTATTGATTGGAGGATTATCTCCTACCCAAATGCTAGAAACACCGATCTCCTTCGCTTTAAGAACGTAATCTTCTTTCTGTTCGGAGGTCATTGCTATTGGTAGAGATAAACCAACTTCCATATACATTGAAAAAACTAAGAGTTCTTTTATCTTTTGCTATTATTTATGTCCAATACTTTTATAGATAAAGAGAATATTTTCTTTTTGAATAAGGTGATTTTATGGACAACATTTTATCAAGAAGAAGTATAAGAAAATTTTTGGATAAACCTGTTTCTGATGAACAAATTACATCTATTTTGCGAGCTGCGATGAGTGCTCCATCCGCTGGAAATGGTCAACCTTGGGAATTTATAGTGGTTAAAGATAAAGAGATTTTAATGAAAGTTCCAGATCTTCATCCATATGCAAAAATGGCAGCAGAAGCTCCTATATCCATTGTTGTATGCTGTGATACAAGTAAAAAACCAAGAGAGGGATTCTGGATGCAAGATTTATCTGCTGCTTCACAAAATATTCTTTTAGCAGCTAATTCACTAGGACTAGGAAGTGTTTGGTGCGGAATATATCCCAATGAAGAACGCACTAAATTATTCCAAGATCTACTAGAAATGCCATCAGATGTATATCCTCTCAATATCATTCCAATCGGGTATCCAGCAGAGAAAAAAGATCCAGCAGACAGATATGATGAAGAAAAAATACACTTAGATTACTGGTAACCACTTTCTTTCTTCTTTATTTTTTTATATAATTTTGCTTATTTTGAGAACAGAGAAATTTCTAGTACACAAATGAGGTGTAATTACGAAACCAAACATTCAAGTGATAAAATTCTGATTTCACTTCTATCTGTCGAAAGCTTTTATAGAAAGTAAAAGAAGGAAAATTCTGAAGGTGAATAAATGGACACTATTTTAACAAGAAGAAGTATTAGAAAATTTACTGATAAACCTGTAACTGAAGAGCAGATAGAATCAATTCTTCGTGCAGCTATGGCATCTCCATCAGGCTATAATCTGCAACCATGGGATTTTATAGTAATTAAGGATAGAAAGATTCTAGACAAAATTAATGAAATCCATCCATATGCAAAAATGACTCTAGAATCACCAATTGCTATAGTTGTTTGTTGTGATACAAGTGAGGAAAAGAGAAAAGATTTCTGGGTTCAAGATTGTTCAGCAGCAACTCAGAATATCCTCTTAGCGGCTCATGCTTTAGGTTTAGGTGCAGTTTGGTGTGGGGTTTATCCTATAGAGAAACTAATCAAAGGATTCAAGGAATTACTAAAGATACCCTCTGATGTATATCCATTGAACATTATACCTATTGGATATCCTGCTGAAAAGAAAGAACCAGCAGATAGATATGATGGAGAAAAGGTTCACACAGATTATTGGTAAACACTCCTTTTTTTTTCTACACAACTTTTATTAGTCTATCAATTGATGAATTATAGTATAAAAAAGAGGTACAGATATGAAAGAAAAATCTATAAGAAATTATCTAGCCTTATTATTTATTTTAGGAGTTTTAGCTTCTATCTCTTTTAGTACCCTAGAAACCAACTCAAATATTTCCTTTGCTCCATCTTCATCAATATATATAACTTCAGATACTGATTTTGGACCGTCTGGGTACAATTTCCCTGGTGCTGGATCAGTTGGAAATCCATATAGAATTGAAAATCTTGAAATTACTACAACTAATCAATCAGGTATTTACATAACAGGAACCACTTCCCATTTCATAATTCAAAATTGTACACTTACTGCTGAAGGTTATGGAATTTTCGTAGAGAGTGTCGCATCTGGAACTGTAGAAATAATAAACAATACTTGTTATGGAAGTATTAATGGAATTTCAGTTTGGTATGCATCATCCACAGTAATTGCAAATAATACATGTATCGATAATGAGAGTTACAATATATACTTGGATTATTCTGAAAACTCAATAGTAGCAAATAATACATCTGGTGGTAGTAAATATGGAATGCTAATACTCTATTGCAGAGGTTCAATTATAGAAAATAACACTTATACAAATGAAGGATTGGACCTTTTTGATTCTGCTTTGATTGATCTTCAATCTTACTCAATTAATAATAACTATGCAAATGGAAAACTAGTAGGTTGGTTCATAGATTTGAATGATATTGAAATGAATATTTCTTTGTACAATCAATTGTATTTTATTAATTGTACAAGATGTACTGTTACAGGTCAACTGATGCAAAATTCTCTTAGAGGAATTACACTGTTCTATTGTACAAACACAACATTATACAAGAATACATTAAATCATGTTGGATGGGAAGGATTTGGGATTTTTGTAGATAAATCAGAAAACACAACCATAGAGGAAAACACAATTTCTAATTTCGATGGAGGGATAAATATTCGATCGGGCACAAAAAACACAAATATAACAAATAACATCTTTAGTAACTGTTATTCAGGAATTTCTGTAGGAGAAACAGCAGTAGTTCAGTACAATACGATCAGAAACGGTGGGCATGGTATCAGAGCTAGTAGTCATAGTAACTCTGATATCTCTCATAATACTATAGAAGACAATAACTATCATGGAATCTATCTCTGGAGTGTCACGTTTTCAAAGATTACTCATAATATGATCAGAAATAACGGTTTTTATGGAGTGTATTTGTACGAAACTTCTATGAATAACATTATTCATCATAATAGTTTCATTTCAAACAGAGATGATCCAGGTTCTCAAGCTTATGATGATGGAATAAATAATATCTGGTATGAAGCTGCTACAAATGAGGGTAATGGTTGGGATGACTTGGGATCTGAAACTACTTATTTGATAGATGGTTCAGCTGGAGCAATTGACCTTTATCCTACTAACCTAGTACATATGCCTGAATTTCAACAAACAATCTATTTAATTCTGATTTTAAGTTCATTTGGAATTACTATTGTCACTTTAAGGCTAAGAAAACACAAAAACTAGTTCGGATCTGTTTTTTGATATTTTTTTCTATTTTTTTGATATTTAAGTACTCAAATTTCTGGAAAAAGTTATTAATGACCATAAGTAATAGCAACAATACTTGAAACAAACAAAGAAGTGATGAAATTGCCAAGAAGACCTGATGCAGAATTAGTAAAAACATCGAAATTTCATGAAATGGAATTCTATATAATGCCAAAGAAAAATACAAGTGAAATTCATTATAGAACGCAAGTAGATCTAACAAACACCTTCAAATTTTTAGAGAATTACAATAAAGATAAGAAAGAAGAAGATAAACTAACTTTATTCCAAATTTATCTTGCTGCAAGTGTTAGAACTGTAGCTCTACGTCCTAAAATTAACCGTTTCGTCTCTGGAAGAAGATTGTGGCAACGAAACCAGATAATAATCTCCTTTGTGGTTAACAAAGAAAAATCTGAAGATGGTGAAGAAATTAATGCTATGATTGAGTTTGATCCATTTGACAATCTAGAATCAGTACGAAAAATTGTAAATGATCATCTCTATGAAGCTCGTCATGGAGTAAACCCAAACGAAAAAGATGTCGAATTTTGGGGAGCAATGCCTAGATTTATCATAAGATTCATTTTTTGGTTAATGAGATGGACAGATGAACATAATATGCCGATTTACTCACTAACTAAAGATATTCCTATGTTTTCTACTGCTTTCCTTGCTCATCTGGGTTCGATTGGAATTCCAGCAGTTTACCATCACCTTTTTGAGTTTGGAACAACTGGTGTTTTGATTACTTTAGGAGAGATGCAAAAGGCACAGGTAGTAAACCAAGAAACTGGAAAAGTTGATGTTCGTACAGTGATGGAAGTAAAGGTATGTATTGATGATCGTATTGCACCTGGAATCTATACTGGACCAACAATTGAAATGGTGAAAAGCCTGATTGAAAATCCAGAACCATTAATAAAATCACCAGAATTAACTGATGAACAACTGGATAAACTAATGTTGAAGAAATACAAGAAAGAAAGGCAAGCTCGAGAAAAAGTAAGGCGTAAGGCAGATAAATCAAAATAATGAAAAATAGGTCTGAGAGAAAACTCTCTCATTTCTTATACCATTTTCACAATAGCTTTCTCTCTATCAAACACACTCGTAGCAAGTTTGAACAGAGCTAAGACTATAATTATCATTATAACTAGTCCACCTGCTAAAGTTGCATATGTATTGAAGAAGAAACTGAACATCTCAGCTGCAATCAGAAAAATTAATGGTAAGACTATTAATGATCCAAGTTGGTATGCATCTCTCACACTTGTTACTCTTGTTGAAATCATTATCATTAATTCTACACTGATTATTGAAAACAATGGACTGAATACTAGTACAAATATGACTGACAAGAAATCAGGAAATAGAATTCTACCTATAAATGGGTAGAGCAGAATATCTGTAATTATTGCATATCCTACAGCTGCTAATATCGTGCCAATTGACGAGGGTAATACTGATGAGATTATTTTTCCTAGAACTATTTCTGTCTCAGACATAGGTGAAGCGATTAATGCTTCCATTGTTTTTCTTTCCTTTTCACCAACAATCGCTTCTGAAGCAGTAACTGCTGGAATAATAATCGGTAACATTAGAACCATTACAAACATTGCATAAGCCATAATTATTAGCGTTTGAGCTTGAGCACCTAAGGAACTCCAATTATCTATGTTTTTGGAGAAAAGATTGTCTATAAAACCTCCATAATCTGCAGTTTCAAATTCAGCTGGATCAATTTGTGCTATTGGCATGATTGAAGAAAATGGAAACAGTATTGCAAAAAGCAATGGCATACCTATAACAGCTGATAAGACATATTTGGATTTCATAAACTCTGTTATATCTTTTCTAACTAAAGCCCAAATTCGATGCCAATTCATGCTTTTTCCTCCTCTTCTTCAAATCTCGGAATGCTTTCCGTTTCTACAAGTTCAAGATAAATCCTTTCAAGTGTTGGAAATTCATGCTTAGCTTCAACCAATTGATGATTCGATTTGACCAGTGCTTCAATTATCTTTGGAGTCTCATTTTCTATGTCATGAATAGCTAGTGAAACTGACTTGAGAGCTGGATTACTCTCAATGATTTCAGCATTGAAATTCTTGATTTGCGATTCTATTTCCGGTACCCATTTAGCAAATCTTAGAATAGTTACCGTTTCATCCTTTTTCATTTCTCGGAGTACTTCTGGAGATCCTTGTGCAATTAAATAACCATGGTTAATAATTCCTACTCTTGTAGAAAGTCTCTCAGCTTCAAATAGATTATGAGTGCAAATAAAGAAGGTTCTTTGTTCTTTCTTTGATAATTTGATAATTTGATCTCTGACAATTTTGGCTGATTCAGGTGCAAGAGATGCAGTAGGTTCATCTAGAAAAATTACTGGAGGATTGTGAATTATAGCTCTAGCAATAGCTAATTTTTGTTTCATTCCTTTGCTTAGAGAACCAGCTGGAAGGTCGATTTTTTCCACAATATCAAATAGATCTACAATATCTTCTACTCTATTCTTTATGTCCTCTTTTGGAACATCATATAGTTTTGCGATAAACTCGAGATTTTGTCTAACTGTCAACCTTTCGTACAAAGCAGGAGTTTCAGTTAATAAACCTACATTAGCTCTTAAATCTTGAGCATCTTTCAGAATATCAAAACCATGAACAATGGCTCCTCCTAAGGTTGGGCGTAAAATACCTGCCAACATCCTAACGGTTGTTGTTTTTCCTGCACCATTTGGACCAAGTAGACTGTAAATTTCTGATTCTTTAATTGATAAATCTAAGTTATTTACAGCTCTTAGAAATGTATCTTTTGTTTCATAATCTTTGGTTAGTTGTTTTGTTTCAACTGCTATCATAGACTATCCTCTACCATCCAGTTTATTTCTCACTTTTAAAATTTTACAAAAATTGAAACTACTTCTCAAACATTTCACGAAGAATAGAAACGATTTTCCATATCTCTTCATAAGTGTTGTTTAGGGCACAGGGAGTGATTCGAATTATGTTTGGAGGTCTGAAATCATGAATTACATTATGTTTCATTAATTGTTCACTTACTTCTATTGCTTCTTTGTGTTCCAAAGCAACATGACCTCCTCTTCTTTCCGATTCCCTAGGTGTTCCAATTGAGAAATTAAATGGTTCTTCTGAAAGCAACTCATCTACTAGATAGATAAGATAAGCAGTCATTTTCAATGACTTCTTTCTAATTTCATCAATACTTGCTTCTAGAGTTAGATTAAGTGCTCCCTCAAGTGCAGCAGAACCAAGAATTGATGGAGATGATATTTGCCATCCTCCTGCACTATTTGCCTGTTCGAAATGAAGGTTCATTTCAAATTGCTTTTCTTTGATATAACCAAACCAACCTGTTAGAGCTGATTCCTTACCGAAGTGTTTCTTGTTAATATAGATGAAAGCACTAGCTCCCGGACCAGCATTCATATATTTGTAGCTACACCAGACCGCAAAATCTACTCCCCATTCATTAAATTTGTGAGGTACAACACCTACAGAATGACTACAATCCCAGCCAATAATTATATCTCGTTTGTGTGCTTCTTTAGTTATATATTCCATGTCAAGCAATTGACTACTTCTGAAAAGAACAGATGGAAGTAAAATGAGTGCTATTTCCTCAGTCATCATACTGATAATCTTTTCTTCATCCAAAAATCTCCCATCATCACTTCGAACTAGAACAAGATGTTCATCAGGATCATATCCCTTTAACTTCACTTGACTCTGAAGAGCATAGATATCAGTAGGAAAATTTAGTTCATCAGCTAAGATTTTTGTTTTCTTACCTTTAGGTTCATAAAATGTACTCACAAGAGAATGAATATTGATTGTTGTTGTACCCGTTGCAATTACTTCATTAGGTTCAGCTCCAACCAATTTAGAAGCTTGGGCTCCTAATTCTTCAGCAAAAAAGAACCAAGGTTTATCAGAGTGAATCCATCCCTTCACTGCAAGATTTTTCCAATCATCTAAAACTTTCATCAACGTTTTTTCTCCCTCTTTTGGTAGCAAACCAAGAGAATTACTATTTACATATATTGATCCCTCTGGTATGTAAAAACGCTCTCTAAATTGAGAGAGAGAGTCTGCTATATCAAGTAAAGCAGCATGTTCATTTTCAGCTTTGAAATTGTATTCCATTCTATTCAGTAGAATCGAAGAAGAATTAAATAAATAGTTTGTGGCAGATAGGTTCCTTTCAGATACGTTCTTTCAGGTATTCCCATGTATATCCTTTTTGCATCTCAATTATCTCTTCAGGTGTCCCATCAGCAACTAGATACCCGCCCTGTTTACTACCTCCTTCTGGTCCCAAATCAATTATCCTATCTGCTATTTTCACTAGATCCATATTATGATCAATGAACACAATTGTTTCTCCCTCATATGCTAGTTTTTGAAGTATGATGATTAGTTTCTCTATATCATAGAAATGAAGTCCTTGAGAAGGTTCATCCAACATATAGATATTCTTACTATTCGCTTTCTTTGCTAATTCTCTTGATATCTTCAATCTCTCAGCTTCTCCCCCAGATATCATTGTAGTAGGTTGTCCCATCTTTAGATATCCTAATCCCACTTCATGAGCTAGTTTCAGCGGTTGATGTATTTTCTCTAAATCTTTGAATAACTCGCTAGCTTCAGTAATGGTCATCTCCAAAATATCTGCGATTGTTTTTCGCTTGTATCTAACTGTAAGAATTTCTTTTTTGTATTTCTTTCCTCTGCATGATGGACAAGTTAACCATACATCAGATAAGAAAAGAAGATGTACTCTTCTTTCTCCTAATCCTCTACATTCTCTACATTGTCCCTTCGATGTGTTGAAACTGAAATGACCTGGAGTAAATCCTCTAGCTTTGGCATCTGGTAGCAGTGAGTAGAATTGACGTATATTATCATAAACTCCAAGATAGGTTGCTGGATTGGAACGCCTTGATTTACTCAGTGAAGATTGATCTACTACAACAACTTTCTCAATTCCATCAAAACCTGAGATTTTCTTGTGTTTTCCAACTGCAATCTTCTTTCCTTGTATTTCCTTCTCTAATGCTTTTTGTAAAATCTCTATAACTAATGTGGACTTTCCAGCACCACTCACACCTGTAACCGCAGTTATGGTTCCCTTTCCAAAAGAAACATCTATATTTTTGAGATTGTTTGCAGCTGCTCCAGTTATCTTAATGTGAGATTCTGTTTTCCTTCTTTCATTTGGTGTAAGTATCTTGTGTTTTCCAGATAGATATCTTGATGTAAGTGTATCCTTGGTTTCAATTATCTCAGTTGTAGGACCATCTGCAATTATCTCTCCTCCAGAATCTCCCCCAAGAGGACCTAATTCTATCATCCAATCTGATTCTTGGATTATCATATCGTCATGTTCTACAACAATCACATGATTGCCATTATCTCTGAGTCTTTTGAGAGTTGTCAGAAGTTTGTTGATATCTCTTGGGTGTAATCCTATTGTAGGTTCATCTAATACGTAAGTTACTCCCACGAGTCCGCTACCTATTTGTGATGCTAATCTTATCCTTTGAGCCTCACCGTTTGATAAAGTACTTGATCTCCTGTTAAGTGTAAGATAACTCAATCCAACATCATAGAGATACTGAGCTCTTTTCTTGAGTTCTGCTAATATTCTATCAGCAATTTGCTCTCTTCTTTTGTCCAGTTGTAGTGTTTCTAGAAATACAAGAAAATCATCAACATCGAAAGTTGTCAGATCATATATTGATTTATCTCCAACAGTAATTGATAGTACTTCTGGCTTAAGTTTCTTACCACTACAATCAGGGCAATGATACTCTGTGAAATACTTGTTGTATCTCTCTTTGTATTCTGTACTATATCTTGATTCAGAAGGTTCTTCTAACCATTTTTCCCATCTAGGAATAAGTCCTTCCCATTCAGCTCTCTTTTCAAATACTGCTGAAGATCTTTCCCCTTCTCTTTGTATTTTAAGCTTAACAATTTCTCCTTTAGAACCATAGAATAAAGCATCAAGCTGCTGAGGTGTTAAATCTTTCATAGGAGTCTCCACAGTAAAATCATAATGATTCCCAATCGATTCTAACATCGACCTTCTCCATGACCGAGGATTAGTCATTCTTTGGACAGAGTAAGGACCTATTGCTCCTTCTATTATCGATTTTTCCCAATTTGTAACTATTTTTCTAACATCTAGTTTTCTGATGAATCCAAGACCTGTACATGATGAACATGATCCTGAATAATGATTGAAACTGAACAATCTTGGATGCATGTCCTCTGGAGCCTCAAAATCATGATCTATACATTCTGCATATATAGAGTAAGTTCCTTTTGTTTCGTTATTGACAATTTGGACTCTTCCTTTACCTATATTTACTGCTTTTTCAACCGCTTCTGTTAATCTTGAGGAATTTTCCTTTATTAGTTCTATTCTATCTATAACTACAGAGAGCGTTTTAGATTTCTTTACACCTATTTTATCATCAAGATGATATTCTTTATTGTTGATGAAAACTCGGGCAAACCCTTGTTTCTTTAATTCCTCACAAGTCTTTTGAACATTGACTTCTTCACCATTGGACAGCGAAGATGCTATTGTAATTCGTTCGTTCTTATGATCTTTCTCTATGAGTTTTGAAACCTCGTCAATAGTTCTTGCTTTAAGCACAATTCCACAATCTGGACAATGTGGTATCCCAATCTTTGCAAACAGGAGTCTCAGGTAATCATACATTTCTGTCGTTGTAGCTACAGTACTTCTTGGATTCTTTGAAATTGAATGTTGATCAATTGCAATTGATGGAGTTAAACCAATAATATCATCTACATCTGCTCTTTCAGCTTTTATGAGAAATTGTCTTGCATAACTACTTAACGATTCTATAAATCTTCTCTGCCCCTCAGCGAAAAGTGTATCAATAGCAAGAGAACTTTTTCCTGATCCACTAGGACCTGTTACAACTACTAGTTTTTCTTTCGGTATATCAAGATCCAAACTCTTCAAATTGTTCTTTGATGCACCTCTTACATACAGGTAATTTGAAGGGTCTAAATCGAGATCTTCCAGAGAAGAAGTCAATCCATATTCTGCTTCATAGTCCTCCATGAATACTTTCTTTAGAGCTTCCCCAGTAAAGGAATCTTTGACTTCAACGATTTCCTCTGGAGTACCTTCTGCAACAAGATATCCTCCTAATTCCTCTCCACCATGAGGTCCTAGATCTATTATCCAATCAGCAGTTTTGATGACATCAAGATTGTGCTCAATTATGATTATAGTATTCCCTTTGTCTACTAACTTTTGAAGAACTGCAAGTAACTTCTTGATATCCTCAAATGATAATCCTGTTGTTGGTTCATCAAGAATGTAAAGAGTCTTACCAGTTGCTCTCTTAGATAATTCTCTTGACAATTTGATTCTTTGAGCTTCACCACCTGAAATAGTAGTAGATGGTTGTCCTAGTTTGATGTAATCTAAACCAACATCAACCAATGTTTGTAAAATCCTATTTATCTTAGGTTGATTCTCAAAGACATTCATTGCTTTATCTACTGTCATATCTAGAATTTCTGCAATAGAATGTCCCATGAATTTGATTTTGAGTGTCTCATCATCATATCTTCTTCCCTTACAGATCTCGCACTCTACATCTACATTGGGTAGAAGTGACATTTCTATTCTATTGTAGCCATGACCTTTGCATGCTTCACATCTTCCCTCTTTTGTGTTAAATGTAAATCTTGTTTTTGTGTATCCTCTTATCTTTGCAGTTGTCATTCGTGCAAATAGATCTCTAATGTGATCCAGCACCTTAGTGTATGTAGCAGGATTTGATCTTGTAGTTCTGCCAATTGGTGATTGATTTATAACAACTGCTTTGTCTATATTTTCCAATCCCTCTAGTGATTTATACTTACCAACTTTCTGTGTTCCATTGTGTAAACCATTTACTAAAATTGGATAGAGGGTATCAGTAATTAGAGAACTTTTTCCTGAACCACTAACACCAGTCACACATATGAAACTTCCAAGTGGAAAATTAACATCAATTTGTTTTAGATTATTATGTTCTGCACCTTTTATTGTAAGAAAACTATCACTAGTTCTCCGTTCTTCAGGAATCTCTATTGAATCTATCCCAAGAAGATATCGAGCGGTTATCGATTTTCTTGAGTCTATTTTTGTTATCTTGTTTGGGTTTTTTGAGAAGAGTACTTCTCCCCCTTCATCTCCTGCTCTTGGTCCTAAATCTAATAAAACATCAGCATTCCTTAGAGTATCTTCATCATGTTCTACAACAATTACAGTATTTCCTCCGTCTCTCAACGTTTTAAGAGAATTCAGAAGTTTCTCATTATCTCTGTTTGCTAGACCTATACTAGGTTCATCTAGAACATAGTTTACTCCTTGAAGTTTTGATCCTATTTGAGTTGCCAATCTGGTTCTTTGAGCTTCTCCTCCACTTAATTCACTAGCTGCACGATCCAGAGTAATATAGTGCAATCCAACCTCCATCATGAAGGACAATCTGTGTTTGATTTCCTTTATCAGAGGACCTGCGATTTTCTCCTCTTCTTCAGTTAACTTAACTCTTTCAAAAAACTCTAAGCTTTTGTCAATAGAGCCTTGATTGATTTCTGAGATGTTCTTCCCTTTGAATAGAACTGCGAGGCTCTCTGATTTCAATCTTGAACCTTTACAATCTGGACATGCAAAGAGATCCATAAATTTCTCGAGTTGTTCCTTTCTCGCCTTGGATTTAACTCTGTAATAACCATCCATTACCTGAGGAATTAACCCTCTCCATTTCGTGATATACTCTCCTTTCCCTTTCCATGTAGTATCATCATCTCCCCATTCCCATTTCAGTTTATACTCATTTCTCCCTGAACCATACAACAGAATATCAACTTGTTCATCTGTTAAATCCTTTATTGGTGTATTGATATCAAATCCATTTTGTTCAGCGATTGTACCTATTCCTTTCATCCCTATTCCAGCATAAGTGATATACTTTTTACTAGATGTAGTAGTTGCAATCGCTCCTTCTGCTACTGATAGCTCTTTGTTCAGAAACTTTTCAGGTACTATTCTAGGTGTCTTCCCCAATCCTTTACATCTCTTACATGCACCAACAGCAGTGTTGTGGGAGAAATCTCGTGGATTGAATTCATTGACTGACAAACCACATTCAGGACAAACGAGTTTTGTTGAGAAGATTCTTTCCTTCTTTTCACCTATGATTTTAACCTTACCATTAGCTAACTCAATGCATAGATTCACACTGTCTCGGATGATTGGTTCATTCTTTCTTTCACAAATATTTCTGTCAACTATGATGTCAATATCATGAGCAACATATCGTTCTAATGAAACTTCTTCATCATCAAGGTTAACTTCTTCTCCATCTATGATTAAACGATTGTATCCTTCTTCCTTCCATTCTGCTAACTCTTTTCGATACTCTCCCTTTCTTTTCTCAAAAACAGGAGCTGCAATTTTGATCTTTTCACTTTCAAAAGAAGCAAATAATTGGTCGATAATCTGTTCTGATGGCTGAGCTTCAATTACTACTTTACAATCTGGACAATGAGGTATTCCAACACGAGCAAAAAGAACCCTCATATAATCATAAATTTCTGTTAAAGTTCCTACAGTACTCCTTGGATTTCTAGAAATGGTTTTTTGATCAATCGAAATGGTTGGTCGTAATCCTTCAATATGTTCCACATCTGGTCGATCAAAATTTCCAATGAATTGTCTGGCATATGCTGAAAGCGTTTCCATATACCTACGCTGGGCTTCCATGAAAATAGTATTGTAAGCCAAAGAACTCTTCCCTGATCCACTGATCCCAGAGATTACTACAAATTTGTCATGAGGTAATTCAACAGATATATTCTTGAGATTATTCTCTTGAGCACCTATAACTTCAATTGAGTTCTTCGCCAATTCGTCCACCACAGAGCGACTAAGAAGTCCTACTTAGTGCTCTAGATATCTGTATATAAAGACGAGGATTTTTCATTTTTTTTTAGCAAAAATCCAGTAGTGTTTTTCTCCTCCTCTTTCAAGAATTTCATCAAAAATTATCTCGAAACCAGCTTGTTTGACTAATGAAAGAGTTTTTTCACCACTATAATTACTCCAGAAGATTTTTGCACCATAATATTCTTCAGTACTTTCCCATTCATCAGAACCAATTGAAAAGAACAAAATTCCTCCAGGTTTGATTAAATCATAGAATTTTTGAAAAAGAGAACCGTGCTTTTCTTTTGATATGTGAAAAATCGCATAGAGAGAAACTATGCCATCAAAAGATTCATCAGAAAATGTGATTTTTGTCATATCCATTTCCATGAAATTTACATCAGGAATTAACTCTCTTGCTAGTCGAATCATTTCAGATGAGATATCTATGCCTACAACACTGAATCCCTTTTCAGCTAAATACATTGATGCAAATCCTGCTCCGCAACCTACATCTAAAACTTTAGCTTCATCAGGTAGAAGTTCTACAAAATATGCAAGCTCTTTCTCATTCTTGAAAATGTGCCTTTCTTTATTGTAAATTTCTGCGATTTTATCATAGCCTTCTTTATTTATAGAATCTCTATCCATAATCTTTCAAATATGAGCTCTTTG
>JAEOTK010000417.1 GCA_016839875.1 Candidatus Heimdallarchaeota archaeon | reverse complement strand
GGATATGGGTTCCGGAGTAATCATGTATACATACGTTTTCACTCCTCTACTCTCTATTGTTTTCTTGTATCTTGCTCACGGCATGCAAGCAAAAACTCCAATAAGCGAATATAGACCATACAAAGTATACGCCCTCTCATCAGCGATAGCAGTTCTAATTCTTATGCTCCTCACTGGATTCTTTGATATGATCCCAACGCCATTCCAAAATCTTGTTGATCTACCCGTCGCAGTTGCTATCACTTTAGTCGTATCTGTTACGCCTCCAGCCTTTGTACACCAAAAAATTTCGGGCAGAAAATCTAGCATGGAGAAGGGTATATCCAACTTTCTTAGAGACTTAACAGAAACCCGAAAGACAGGGCTTTCTCCAGAGGCGTGTATTACAAATCTTAAGGATAGGGATTACGGGGCTTTCTCTAAGGAACTACAGAAGATGTCTTCTGATATTGGCTGGGGTATTCCTATGAGAAAAGTGATAATGGATTTCGTGACTAAAACCAAGAGTTGGATGTCCCAGATTGTAATGTTTTTGCTCTTGGAAGCTGTTGATGTAGGGGGCGGGACAATATCGATGATTGAATCTCTTGCAAGATTCAATAACATGACTCAAGAAATTGAGAAAGAAAAGAAGGCGAGTGTTAGACCTTACATGATCATGCCCTATTTCGCTGCAATATTGTTAGTATCAACGACTCTCATGACTCTTCTGTTCACTACTAATACAATGGCCATGGGTGCTGAAATTGGAGCTGCCACTAACAATACCGACTTCCTAACTCTGATCTTTACTGTCTCAGTAATTACCCATTGTTACTTGATTGGGTTGGTTTGTGGTAAGATCAGTGAAGAGTCTTTGGCTGCTGGTTTCAAACATTCTGCTTTGCTTGTCGTCATTGCAATCGTTGCATCAAAAGTTGTTCCAGTAATGTTAGCGTGAGTTCAGGTGATTTGAGGTATATGAAACAATTAAAAAATTCAATCAAATCTAAGAAATTGGGGGTCTCATATACAATTTCAGCGGTTATTATGACCGGTATGGTTATCACTCTCACACTTGTAGCATGGAGTTATGCCAATCAAATATTAGAGCAAGAGAGAGGAGCAACTGAATATGATGTGGCTATGCAATCAATGTTGGCCTTTCATGATGCATTTGAAAACGTTGCTTGGAAACCGCAATCATCTCGTACAGCTCGATTTATTCTTGATTATGGTCAATTAGAATTAGTACCAAATATTGAATTAGCCGTTAATGTCACTGAATATCCTGGTGCCAACTATTCCGGTTCTACTGGATATTTGAAATATAGTACAAAAACAAAGTATGTTACTTTTGGAGAAGGTTATCAATCCAAATTTCTAGGAAATGATGATCTTATTTCAAATGGAGCTGGAAGTTATGGAAAGGGATTAGTTTCCCAGAATTCTGGCTGGGTTTCTATGACTTTGTTTTATGGTATTAAGGCTATGAAGACTTCTACAATCATAACCACAACAGGGGCGGTACGAATAAATACTGTGGACTTCTGGATAGTTGAAATGAATACCACTGAACAAATAACAAGCTTTACAGAATTAGATCTTGATGCTAAATGTCTCGATGTAACTACAACCACAATGGCTAATGGCGGAGATGGGTATGATATTGTGGACGGTGGTTGCACTATCTCTGTTCAATTGGGAAATATGACTGAGGAAATTTTTATCACATTGGATGATGCTGACAAAGTTGTTTTCAACTTTGTTGTTACTTCAGTGCAGGTGAATCTATAGGAGGAAATAAATGATTGACAGCACCAACTATTAGTCACATTATAGGCATTGTTGCATTAGTCGCATTGATCTTTGTACTACCGCTTTTTTATTCTTTAATAGTAAATAATGTAACAATGGAGATGAAAGAGCGAGAATTAAAGGAAGTTGCTGACTATGTTTCAAACTCTCTATGGAATCTTCATATTTTGGCAAATTCTACAAGTTCTGATATCTTAGTAACAAAAAAACTTGACTTGCCTTCTACTATTAGGGATTCATCTTATTGTGTGGAAATACAATATAGTCAGGAAGGTTTCGCTCAACATGTCGCTGCGTATATGAAGAATGATATTCAACTCCGTTCGACATCTTTGATTTTTCCTGGGTTGATTGCAGACAATGTTACTGGATATTTGATAGAGAGTGGTGAACATGTATTCATTGCGGGATGCAATCTCAATAGCACTGGTTCATATGTATGGATTATGGAGGAATAATTACCAGTATCGTAAGATAAAATATATAAGATATATTTTCTTTAATGTACATGGAGGATTGAATTTGGTAGGCGAAATATATGATTACATGCTTGGAATAGTGATAGTGGGAATTATTTTTGTCGCCGCAATGTTTACTATCCCTAGTATTAGCTTTATGAATCTTAGACAAGTAGATCAGCAACAACTTAGAAATACTGGATTGAATTTGTTTAATGCTATCCTTCTAGGAGAGGGTTCTCCAGCAAATTGGGGATCAATATATCCATTTGACCAAAATAATACTGAATCTTTTGGCTTATCTCTTTCAGCGCAGCCTTCATTATACACGATAGATATAGATAAGCTTCAAAGATTGAATGCAATAGGTCCAGGACAAATAGAATATGAAAAAGTAAAAGAATTGTTGGGACTACAAGATTACGGATTTCTTCTAAGTTTATATCGACCTTTTAGTGTAAACTGGACTATTGACATTAATAAGGCTCCAGCGAATCCTTTAGTAGATTATTCAGTTGTTGTCAATCGTAATTTAGATCAAAGACCTATTCTAGATGCTCAAGTAAGTGTGACACTTCTTGTTGTGGCAAAAAATCCTAATGTCGATGATCCTTTGTTAATTGTAAAAGTGCCTGGAGATAAAGTAACTAATGCAATAGGTGTTTGTCAAGGAAGTGAAGAAATAGAAATACTTGCAAGTGGTTACGAACTTGATTCAGCCATGGGAATTTTTAGAATTACTGTAGCAGGTATAACTACATTGGTAGTAGCATATTCAGAATATAATATCCAAAACATTATTAATGTTAACACTTTTGGAGATGAAATTGTTCTATCATTTAGGAATGTAGAGGACACTAATACAAGTGCTGTACGACGACCTATTGATATTTTTACATTTGATTTTGACGAGGAATTGAATCACTTATTTCATGTTCCAAATAATTACCATATTACTCATGGAATCGGCTATGAAACTTGGAATAGAACCTTTCCTGGTTTAAGTTATCTAGATCCCGGATTATTAATTTTTACAGTAGATACAACCCTAGGAACAGGCGGAAGGAGTACTTATCTGATTACTGGTCCATTGTCACTATGGTCAGATTCTGAAGTATTAACTTTTGGTTCATCAGGAGATATTGGTGATGTTAATGTAAGACTTAGACGTTATGTTGTTGATACCACGGGCATGGTGTATAATGCAGAATTATTGTTGTGGAAAGAATGATGATCAAAATCAAAGCTGATACAAGAGCACAAATGAGGGTTATTGAAGCAATAATTTCTGCTTTTGTTATTTTATCTGCTATTGCTTTTGTTAATGTTTATACAATCATTCCTACAAGTACTGAATATGAGACTACTGACCTTGAAAAAATGGGACATAACCTTTTTCATGAATTCAACGAACGTGGTGAATTAGTACGTTTTGTTTATGGAAGTGAAACTGAATGGATAGAATTTACTCATGCCCTGCTAATGTTCTTTCCGCCTGATATTTATTTCAACTTGAACATTTACAGCTTAGATCAAAATGGAACTCTATCATTAGTTAACCAAGAAAATCCTATTCGTTTCGGTTCTCCTGAATTATTCCAAGAATCAAATTCATCGGTCTCAGTATCATACATCTTGCCTGGCCAGCAATCTGAATATAATCCAAGGATCCTAAAT
>JAEOTK010000416.1 GCA_016839875.1 Candidatus Heimdallarchaeota archaeon | reverse complement strand
CTGCATCTAAGTGAATATTTGTACCATTTTGAATTACTTCATTTGTGTCCATATCAATTATATTTGCATAATCTGTTCCATAAACAATAACTGGAACATCTCTTGCAATACCATACCTTTCTACTAATAATGCATAGTATGTCAAGTCATTTTGTTTGTAAAGATAAGTTTTCCCAACATCCCATAATCTAAAACTTCCTTTTTTTCCTGCACATTCCTCAATGAATCTCATTTGATATTCATCACCATAAGTTGCACTTGTTGCATCTGTGAAATAGGTTTTAAATGGACTGTGATCACCAGAATAACCAATAACCTTTCCAGCCCCATAATTAGTTTCATAAAGGCCTACTCTCTCTGGAAATTCGCCAGCTATAAGATTTACAGACGCATTAGATTTAAGCCTGATCCAAAATCTTCCATCAGAAGGATTAGTGACATTCAAAAATCTAGGATTAAGTTCACCATTAAATGTTAAGTAATGAGGATTATACATTGATCTAGATGAGCTTGAAAGGACCCGGCCCACTGCTTGAAATATATTTCTATAAGTGTCAAAATTGCTTGTTCCAAAAGAGCTGTAATGTAGATTATTATCAAAGTGCAAAAACATACCGCTTGAAAGTGCAATACCTGAACCATCATAGACAGCTTGCCTGATTTTTTCATGTGCTTCCTCATCATCAGTTTTTGAGGTACTAACTTTATTACCTCCAACCGGTATTAAACAACCATCAGTTGGCAAGGAATCCCATTTCAAGTCTTTTACATGTATAACATCCTTATCTATTTGTCCTGGATTTAAATCAATATCATCCCCATATCTAAATGTGTAGGATAGTAGATACACTTTTGCAAAAGTGTAACGTTCTACATCTGAAGGCAACATTTCTATATGTCTGAATTTATAATGGGAATAATTTATTGCTTCCTTAAAAGCATCCAGTCGATCCGAAATGTCCCAAGTATTGTCAGTTACTTGCCAATAATGTATTGTAGCGCCATCAGGATTCCATTTTAAAAGTTCATCAGCAGCATCTTTACTCCAGCTTATAATATTATTTCCTGAAGTGGCGTTGTAAATCATTTTAGCTTCCCATGTGCCTAATCTAAGAGTTGATGGTGTCCAACCAAGTGGTGGACCACATTTTGCCCATCTTGCAACCCTATGTGGCCAACTCATATATGTGTTTACAAGTAAACCGTCTGCGTGTTCAATCATTGCAGTGAGCATATGAGACATATCGCTTCCAGAAGGAAAATAGCTTATACCATAGCTATGAGCAATATCTCGCTTTTCTTTTGCATAATCATTGAAAATTAAATAATTCTCTCTTTCAAAAGCATATTGTGTAAGATTATTTGAATCCCAATTATAACTGCGACTTATAACCCAACCATCAAAATTAAAATCTACTCCGTACTTTGATTCTACTTGTTGAATTATCTCAGGATGGAAATCACCAGATAATGAATGAACAGGAAATCCTCCATCATTTTGCATATGGGCATCTGCATAAGGTGAGAAATTACCATAGAAAAGTCTCAATGTCTTGAAATATACTTCTCTTGCTTCAGGGATATAAATTGAAGGTTGGCCTGGATAATACATTAGAGCATAAAGATTGAATTCTCTATCTCCAGGATTAGAAATATTAGCGTATAATACATCATCCTCTAGAAATAATTTATAATCAGTTCCATAGGTAAGTCTGCTGCCTTCTTCATATTGCGTGTCAGCAGGATCATAACTAACTCCAGTTTCATCATATAACCAACTAAATTCAGATGCAGGATATTTTTCATAAACACTTGCTATTGTCATCGGACTTCCTGAATAAACTGGCCTATAGTGTGTCATATTTCTTATTTCAACAGTTATGCTACCATCTGGATTTGATGTTACATATAAATTGGTTCTTGACACATTACAGTAATGAGTCTTCTCACCGAGCCACTGAACACAATGAGAAACTAAACTATTACCATGCTTATAAGCAGCTGCATTTTGAGTGCTACTATCTATATGTACTCTCCAAAAATGTACTATTTGTTTATGTTGGTGATCTATTGACTCCATTGACCAATCATGCAACTCTGGAAAAAATCTAGGATTATAGTTTGTTGCTCCATGACTATTCCATCCTAAAGTAATCGATAGATTAGCATCTATGTATTTTTGCATTTCAGCTTTTTTAGAACTTAAGTCACCTCCTAGTGTCCACCCACCACCTGATACTCCATCTGCTCCTATATACTTAGCTTGCTCTATCCATTCCTCAGTGGTCAGTGGTCCGCTATAGTACTTTCCATGTTCATATGGTGGCCCTCTAACTGAAAGTATTACTTTGCCTCTAAACTTTTCTGTATGACTCAAAGAATGAGGTTGCTTTCCGCTTATTACAGGTGGTTCTTCAGGAGATTCTACATAACATGTACAATCTGATAAGCAATCTCCAGGACATGCTGTATCAGCTGTTCCATCACATTCTTCCCCAGTTTCTTTAATATTGTTTCCACATTGAGGAAGTACTGGAGTTGCTGAAACTGTAAAGGATTTTGTTCCTGAAGCTGGATCTCGACCATCATTACCAGCAGCATCAGAAGCTGTTGCATAATAAGTATGAGTTCCTACAGAATAAATTTTAGAAGTTGTTGAACAAGGAGAATTTGAACATGTTCTTACTGAAGAACCATCAACATAAATATTAATTGATGTAACTCCAACATTATCAGAAGCAGTTGCAGTAATTGTTACAGAAGTTGTATCTGTTGGACTTGCTGGACTGTGCGTAACTGAGACTGTTGGTGAAGTTGTATCTTCTGGTGTTATTTCCATGCCTTTATCATAATGATTTTTTATTTCTGCTGCAGATAACGCACGGTCATAGATTGCTACTTCATCTATTGTGCCATTGAGAAAACCAAAATTACTTCTTCCTATTTGTAATGGGTGCCAAGTAGAAGATATGAAATTTATATTCCATGGATGTTTAGAAAGCTGTACACCATCAACGTAGAATGCAATATCTTTTGGAGATACTGTTCTAACAATATCTACTTTATGCCATTCATTTGCATTTACCAAAAGAAGTGTATTTGCAGAATTAGAACCTCCATAATCTGTCCCGTTTCCGTGTAAAAACTTAATCTTCCCATATAAAGTATCAATACTAACACTATATTCCTGATAATGATATGTGTATAACACCCCATGAGTTCTGTGGACTGGATTTACAGCGTTAAAATTAATCCAAAAACTAATAGATAAATCTCCAGTTACTTTTACACTTGCATCATTTCCAGCATCAACATAATCATTAGTTCCATCAAAACTCAAAGCTTTTCCAAACTTTCCATCAACCCAAGTTGCGCCACTAATTGTTCCTGTATTGCCGTTGCCAGAAGAATCAGAAATGGTACTCCCACTTCCTTCATTCATATGCCACAATGCAACTAATCCAGCTTCATCATCTTCAATTACAGTTTCTATCGCCATACCCGTTAGTGTCTTTGGGACGTAAGTAATTGTAAGTATTAATAAAATGATAACCACAATCGCAAAAATAATAATCTTTGATTTAGGAAGTTTTTGATGATGTTTTTTCCTAGATAAATTTGAGTACATATCATTCAAATATAATCCCTTCAAACTTTAATAATTTCCTATATCATAGCCAATGCCTAGAATAACTATTACTTGTTTATGCTACTAAAAATATGACGGTTTCGAAATTCAGAAAATTTATATAGGCTTACTAAGTAAACAATCTCTATGAGGAAGATCATTTTTGTACCCCTGATGTTATTGTTCTTGATATCACTAGCATATGCTCAAGACCTTTCAACCACAGATCTAAAAGTTATTGTAGATGAAACAGGCTTAGTGCATATTGAGCAAGAAGTAATAGTAAGACAAGCTGGCGCACATTATATTTCAATACCTAAAACTGCTTATTTAGATGTTTATGACACTCTAAATCCAGCAACAAAAGTAAGTTATGAAATTACAGAAACTAATGGTGTACAAAATCTTACTCTTGATATTGATGAAGATCTTATATTTAATGATTTAGCGATAATTACTTTAGAATATAGTACAAATGTCTTAACAAGTAAACAAGGAGATGTTTGGACCCTATCACTAAATTACAAAACAACACCAGGGTCCAGTGATATAAAGATCCTTTTCCCACTTGGTATTAAGATTATAAATACTCAATCAAAAGATGATGTTTATTCTCTAGTTGAAGGTAGAAACTTTGTAATGGAGATAGAACCTTCAGATATAGTATTTGATCTTAAAACAAAGTATGAACTTGGAGAAACAATAGAAGAGCCTGATTATACTTGGTTGTTCGTTGGATTAATTTTGATAGGTGCAGTAGCTTTGACAATAACCTTCTGGTTTAAGAGTAGTAAAGATATGAGATTAATTGAGCATAAGATGAAGAAGTTCTCTAAACCAAAGAAAGTCAAAGGTAAGAGACGTGTTAAAAGTTCTATTTCTAAAGTCTTAGATGAAAAAGAGCTTAAAGTTGTGAGATTCTTAGAATCAAGGATTGATGCTTCTCATGCTCAGATTAGTAGAGGTACAAGTATAGTTAAGACAACATTATCTAAGGTATTAAAGAGACTTGAAAATAGGAATATCATTGAAAAAAGTCCATTTGGCAAGAGACACCGTATAGCTCTTCAGAAATGGGTTTTCACAGAGGGGTACAAATAGGGTACATTTTATACCCAGAAGCATATATAAAAGGTTATTTCTATATTATTAATTAAGAATCTTAAGGTAAGATAAGATACTGGCACGGAGTGTCGGCTAATTGCTTTGGTAGAAAATCCGTGCCTTCCCCCCTTTTTATTTTCTTTACATTCTAGCATAATTGATTTAAGTTATATTCACATATAATAGTGTATGATAGATATTTTTATGAAAGCCCTCAAACAAGGATATTATGATGTTTCTCTTTCATTTGTAAAAGACTCTGGTTTTTTTAAACATAGACATGAACCATTTGAATTGTACACCAAACAACTGAATAAAATGGAAGATTTTGAAACACTGGTTGTTATTAAAGAAAGTAGAATTGTTTCTGCCTTTTATTCAGGAAATTACTTTTTATCAGATAATACTCTATGTGTAGAGGTAGAAGCTCATACACATAATCTTTATCCAAGGCATATCTTTGTACCCATAAGACCAAGAACTTCCATTATTCAGATTGAACCAGATGACATTCTAATAACATCTAATGAAGAGTGTTCTAAATCAAGTAAAAATGCAATACTCTCAAATATACTTGAAGATGTTAGTAAAATCCTTAATAAGGAGTTTGAAGATCTTCTTCTTGCCTATGATAAAGAGCCTGTTAAAATTCCTTCTTCGAAATAAATTTAAATATTAGTGTAGTGTCAAGATTTTATGATAAAGACTGAAAAACCAAGATATATCAAGTTTGAGATCATATCTGAAAAACCAGTGAAATTCAAGGATTTAAGGACTACAGTCCTTAAAACAGCCTTAGAGTTTCTAGG
>JAEOTK010000415.1 GCA_016839875.1 Candidatus Heimdallarchaeota archaeon | reverse complement strand
TTCATTTTTTTTGTGGTGTTTATATACTATAATTAAGAAGAACCTTGAAGCTAGTACAAAGTCTTCATTTTCTCATTATCCACCCTCTTTCTTTTTACTAGCTTCTCTCCATCCTTTATGCAAAAAGCTTATAATTTCTAAATTCTTTTTTAATCTCTGATAATCGTATGTGGTCTGAATGAAGAATAAAGCTTTCCCATTAATCTTCTCTATCACAATAATTTTGACTTCAATTTTAGCTTCCAGAGTCTCTTCTGAAGAACAAGTGATAGAATTTGAAATCAATATTCTCTCCCCAAATACTAGTGTAGAAAGAAATAACTGGGCTTTGTATTTAGAGGAAGAATTACCCAAAATTGGTATCAGAGTAGCGAAAACAGAAATAACTGGTTGGGGAAACATCGCTCCAAGATCATGGGTATATCCTATAGGTGTGGAATACGATTATATTCCAACTTATGCTGAAGGAGGTTATGATGTTATACTTCTCTATTGGCACTGGTCTTTTGATTTGAATCAATTAGGTTCATTTTCATCAGAATTTTCTGTATGGAATAATTTCTATCAATATGAAAATTCTACTTATGATACTATAATCAGTGATTTTATGCTGGAATCTGAAGAGGTGGAGAGAACTGAATTAGGCAATCAGTTACAAGAAATACTTCATGAAGATCTACCTTCGATTGGTTTACATGTTCCTCAATCTCTAATTGGTTTCAATGAGAACATTACAGGGATTAATACCATATTACTTCAAGAAGGAATACCACGTGTTGAATTCTGGAATGATACTTCAGATCAAATAATCACTTTTGCGAAACCTTATCCATTCTATTCTTCTAGTATTTATGGTTCTATTGGATTCTATGATAAGCTAAGGGTAGCTATGTCATCTGGAAGTCTTCTTACTAGAAATCAATCTACGTTTTCTTGGGAACTTGAAATTGCAGATTCTATTTATGTTGATGTTAATGAGATTACAGAAAGAATGTTAGCTAATGTTTCTTTGAATCCTGCCGCTTGCTTTAGTGATGGTTCATCTGTTCTCCCAGAAGATATAGTTGAGAGTTATAGTAAGCAAATGAACGATGACGAAGATACTCCTGATAAAGAACTTCTTCTGAAATGGTTTGACTCTGAATCTTCCATTTATGTAGATTCGACTACTGAAAATACTGTAGGAGGGAATGTAATTTTTGAAATTAATGGAATATATAATTACTGGGAAAATTTGTTCGATATACCAATAACTGACAAGGATGATTTTTCTGCTTGGAAATCTTGCGGTCCAATGGAAATATCTGGCTCGAGTCTGGTTCCTAACCCATATTGGCATGGTTTTCCAGTTCAGATAAATGCACTTATCTTCATAACTGAAGAAAACAAAGAAACAGCGCTTTCTATGTTAAAAACTGGTGCTGTAGACATTGTAGATCATGTGTACTCTTTTTCCCCTTCTGATTTCGAAAATACAATAGGAATTGAAACCATTACCTCTGATGTTTTTGGGCAATATGAAATAGCGATAAATATGCGTCACCCAATTCTAGGCACAGGAGAACTTACTCCTGTTGGAACTGAAGAAGCTGCTAGAAACATACGAAAAGCGATTAGTCATATCATTCCAAGAGAACTTTTCATCTCTGAGTATTTGAATGGTTTTGGATTACCTGCTTCGTATCCCCTACCAGAATCTGTTATTGGTTTCAACGATGAATTAGAACCTTATAATTACGATATTGATTTAGCAACTGATTATATGAGAGCTGCTGGATATCTGAAAATCGGAACTGATACAACGGGAGGAAATGGAGTCTTACTTACAATGTTTATTTCGGTTGTTATCGTTTTTCTTTCAAAACGAAAAAGAAAATAGAACTAGCTGATATTCTTTCTGTGTCATCCACCAGAAACAAAAGGAATAATAGAAATAGTTTGATTTTCTTTAACCTTGAATAGATTTAGATCTTCATTCTTAACATTGTCTCGATCAACTTGAATTGAATAAAACTCTCTCAGTTTTCCTTCTCGATAAAGTAGTTTCTCGAGCTCTTCTCCATACT
>JAEOTK010000414.1 GCA_016839875.1 Candidatus Heimdallarchaeota archaeon | reverse complement strand
TCTGAGTCTTCTAATAGAATTAGGTCTGTATCTTCGAAATTATTCTCTAGATTATACCTATACTTACTTTTGAGATAGAAGTTAATATTTCTGGTTGGATTTTTGAATCGCAAAAAATCATGAAGAAATTGTCTTAGAGAATTGAGATAATAATCTACTTTGTCACGATCTATAATAATTAACCAATAAATTATCATCAATGCTAAAAGTAAATCTACAGAATCATAATAGAGTTGATTTTCTATTTGTTCATTCTTATCAACATAAACTAAGTCATATTCCAGATATTCCTCCAAAATTTGCTCGAGAATATCTAAACAGGAGTTGTAGTATCGCTTTATTTGGTATAAGAGAACTCTATCTGATCCAATGATTTTGTTAAAGAAATTATCCGACATTATAAGAAAATTATGTCCTAAAATCAAAGATGGATTGTAGTAGTAATTAAATTCAGTCGAATCTAAATTATTCGAAGCTTCATCATATGCGAAAGATAATAATTGAAGAATCAACGAGCTTTTGCTAAATATTGTATTTTGTAGTTCCAAAGCTTTGAAAGTTCGATTCAAAGTATCTTCTGTGCTTCTGGAATTTCTAGCAACATAACTGTCATCTCTATCTGGATAATAATTATAATCTCTGTTTCTCTTAATGAAGGATTGTCCAGCTTCTGGATAAACTTGTAAGATCGTCTTGAAAGAAGTTTTATCTTTTAAATCTCTATAAGATTTGAAATCAAATTTCTTGACTAATTTGACTATTTCTTCTATAGGTTTTTTATTTTGATTTTCATTCATTCTACTCACATATTTTCGTTACATTCTCTAGTCAAATTCTAAAATCACCTTTTTTTTCCTGCTGCAAATCTTACAGGAGGTTCTGGATCCTGTAATGCTTTTTCTAGCAATTTCTTAGATTCAGGAGTATCAATTCTACTTAGAATCTTAGCAGCTAACATCCGTTTGAAAGCATCCTTATCATCTAATAATTCTCCTACTTTTGGTACAGATATTTCTCCTAAAGCAGCAAGTCCTGCCACAGCTTCAAATTGAAGATTTTCATCATCATCTTCTTCTTTGATTAATGTAATAAAGAAATTCACTACTCTTTCATCATTTGTTTGGCTGAGAAAATTAAACAATTCATTTCTTCTTGGATAATTTCTATCTTTTTCAAGTACTTCTAGGAATACATCAACAATTTCTGACCCACCTATATTTCCTAAAATTGTTAGTAAATGCTGTTGATTTTGGCTATCAGCTTGACTAAGAAGTTTCATTAGAGGTTCGATTGCCCTATCATCTTTCATCACACCAAATACATTTATGATTTTGTTCTTTACAACATCTTCTGCATCTTCTAATGCTGAGAGAAGGAATTCCATCTTATCTTTTCCAACATACTTAAGTCCAACATTCGGTGGTGCTAGGTAAAGAATGGAATAAATCGTAGAAAGGCTTTCGATATTGCTGATAATATTCCATGCTTTATAACTTGAATCTCTTTTAGTTATTCTGTCATCTTTGAACATAGTTGAAGGTTTTCGTTCAGCTATTTCTAGAAGAAATGGAAAAGTATAGCGCGAGAATTTGCGATAGAATGAAAAAACTTCATTTCTTATATCTTCCCACTCTTGTCTATAACTTGCCTTCTCACTATTATATTTCATCTCAACTTGTTTTATATAGAAAATTGCGCGATAAGATTCATCGTAACTTGAGAGAATTTTGACAATTTCTGTGTTTAGTTTATTCTCCTGATTTAGTTGTTTAAATTTTGCAAAAAACTCATCAAACTTAAGTGAATTTTTTTCATTAAGTAAATTTCTAAGGAAGGTTTCATTATTACGATTAATACCTTGTGTTGGAACATCTACATAGTGCTGAACATAGAAATCTAATAATAAAAGAAAGAAGTCTTTATTAACAAGTATTTCTTGTTCTTGAAAAAACTTTTCAAGTAGAGAAGAATCACAGTTTTTATCTTTAAGAATAGTTAGGAGCATTTGTTTTTCATATTTTGATAATTTTGGAATTCTTTCAGTTTCTTGAGATTTACTTTCTGATTTTAGTTTTACAGATTCTAACACTTCCCTAGCTATTGCTTTGATAGGATCTTTTTCACTCGATATTATCTCTTCTAAGAAATCTTCAACTTCTTCTTTCTTTACTGAACCTAAGGACACAATTATTTTGAATTTCATTATTGGATTTAATTCTTGAAATATCGATTTTATGAATTCCTGAGATTTATTACTACTTCTGATAGCAGTTAATCTTGCAGCTTTGAGTTGAATTTCTTCATCCTGATCATTGAGAAATTTCTCTAGTACATCTATGGATTTTGATGATTCTTGGACTAGTAAAACATCCATAGCTTTGAGTTTAAGCTCTTTTGGACTTTCTAGAGGTATTCTCTCTATCAGATTGACTATTTTCTCATCAGAAAAACTTTCCATAACATAGAGAATTTTCAACTTCTTACTAGTATTTAGCTCTCCTTTCTCAAAATGTTTTATCATTTCATCTGTAGCATTTCTATGTAAGAACTTAAGATTGTGAAGAATTGTTCCTTCTAATTCACTATTATGCGAGTCTAAAAGATTTACAAATTCCTCTATTGTTTCCTTTAACAAATATCTAGGATTTTTTAGTTTTGATGCAGCTAGGTATTTTTTTTCTGAGATTTCTTTCTTTAAAATTTCTAGTAAGAATCTCTCTGTTTCTTCAGTTTCAAACAGAGAAAGGGCATAAAGTGTGTCCGATTTAAGAAAATAATCACCATAGCTAAGACTTCTGAAATATCGTTTATCATTATAAAGATCTTTTAGGTATTTTATTGCCTTTTCGTTTCCGAGTTTTCCTAGAGCAAGAGCAGCTCCTCTACGTACGTCTGGAGATTTATCTTTCAATGCTTCAATTAGATATTTGAAGACTTTTTCTTTGAATTCCACCATATTTCCATACTTTGCTAAACTATCTAT
>JAEOTK010000413.1 GCA_016839875.1 Candidatus Heimdallarchaeota archaeon | reverse complement strand
ATACATGGGATGATTTAGCATCTCCAGCTTATTATATCAACCCAACTGTTAAAGCAATAAGTATGGGAGATCCTCCATTAACAACTTCTAATACAAAGATTTACCATATTATTCTACAAGCATTTGGATGGGAAGAAGGTTGGAGTATTCTAACTAGAATGGCTGCAAATTCCGGAATCTATCCAGGTTCAGTCGATACTAGAGCAGCTGTAGTTTCTGGAGAAGTTGGTGTTGCAATGACAATCGACTTTTATGGTGTTATTGCCAAAAGAGAAAATCCAATCACTGAATATATTATCCCTGAAGGACAATCGATTGTAAATGGTGATCCAATTGCTTTGGGAGTAAATTGTGATAACTTAGCTGGATCAGAAGCATTTATGCAATATCTGTTCTCTGAAGAAGGTCAAACAGTATGGATGCAAGAAGGATTAGATAGACTTCCAGTAAATGCTGGAGCGTTCAATACTACTTACGGAGAAACAAGAACTGACTTGAAAGCATCTTTTGATGCACTTGAGGATAACCAAGGTATTGACTTCAATGAATCTTTAGCAGCAGCATATCTTGATACTACAATATATTACTTCCATCAAGCACTAGTTGAACCTCATAGTTTATTGAGAAGTGCTTGGGGTGCAATGGTTACTCAGTTAGGAGATGGAACCCTTAATCAAACATATTTCACAGAGCTACTTGATGAATTAACAGCAATAGAATTCACGGAAGAAGAAGCTCTAGCTTGGAATGACCAATATAATGAAGATCCCGATTTTGAAGCACAAAAGGATGCAGAATGGAAAGCCTATGCGGTTGCTAAATATCAAAGTGTTTTAAGTAAGATAGCACCAGAAAATACGCCATTCCAATTCATACCAGTCTTTACTTCATTAATATTCGTAGCCGCATTAACAATACTCCGTAGAAAAAGACAAAAATAATTTTCTTTTCCTTTTTTCTTTTATTTCTTTTCAAATTTCAATCCAATTTATTACTGCAAACGTGAATTTTATTATAAATTTAGGGAGAAAATTCAAAAAGCATTAAGAAATATAGTTCTCGTAATACATATTATTGGAAGATTCTATCATGCAAAATACTAAAGCTAAAAATGGTAATAAAAAAAAGGTAAAGAAAGAAAGGATGTCAATTATTGACTTCTTATACACGAAATTATTACGTGATCCTTCTACAAATATTATTATTATGCTTGTTTCATTTGTTTTTATAATTTGGATGGTTGTACCACTAGTTTTGGTTTTGTCAGGAGCCATCTATCTACCAGGTGCAGAACCTATTAACCATTACTTCTTTGGTTCTGTAAATGCAAATCAAGTGGGAAATGAAACTATTTTCTATAACTTCATTCTACCTGATGATACACCTAGAGTAAAAATTGTACTTCAAGTGCCTAAAAATGCAGATTTTGACCTTTCTGTGTGGAATGAAGAACATATGAGAACGGGAGGTCGAACTCTTGACCTTTCTACAGGAGAAATCAATGCGACGGAAGAAGAGAATATAGTTAATAGTGATTATGCTGGAATGAACAGTAATATGGAGACAATAACTGTAAAACCTCCACTAACTTTCGGTAATTGGACAGTTGGATGTTATGCACTTTCTGGTGAAGGAGACTTTCAAATAACTGTGAATATAAAATCAAGTGAAGGAGGAAGATTTTCATTCCAGTCAATAGTGAGTGTTTTTACAGGAACCGATTTCTTTAATCCAGCGGGAGATGATCAAACACAATTCTATTCAAAAGATGATATAGAATGGGGAGGACCTGCATATTCTATAGCTGTAGCTGATAACTTTGCTTTTGTAGCTGAAAGAAGTGAAGGAATAGAAAGACTGGATGTTTCCAATCCTAGAGAAATAGTAGAGATAGGACAATATTATGATGAAGATGGCAATGCTAGTTATTATGATTTAAAAACTAAAGACTCTTTGCTCTACGCTGCTTCAGGTCAGAATGGGATGTCAATTTTCAATATATCTGATGTTGAAAATGATTTCACATTATTATATGAAATGGTTGGATTCTCTCATGTTTCAACGTTTGAAACATCCTTTATCAGAATTGTTGATGATATGGTGTATTTAGACAGAAACAAAAGAGGTTTTTCGATAATTGATGTCTCTGATATAACCAATCCAATAATACTTGCTAATGTAACAATGGATACTATTTCGGAAAGCATAGCTATAGCTGATTCATATGCATATGTTGTTGGATATTCTACAGGAATAGCAGTCTATAACGTAAGTGATGGCAGTAATCCAATTCTAGAAGCTCAATATGATCCGGTCTTATCGGGGCTTGGAGAAATAAGAGGACATGATATTGAAATTATAGACGATTTAGCCTATATTGCAAAGGATAATGGTTTTGGTATTTATAATGTAAGTGATCCACTAGCAATAACTTTAGTTAATGAAACAACTGAATTATTAGTTGATACTAGATCCTATTCTTTCAAATCAAGAAAGGTGGAAATTCATGGGAGTACAGCTTATCTAGCAACAGAAACAACACGACTTGGAATTCAAAATTATGGATTAACAATTTTGAATATTGAAGATCTCGATAATATGCAAATTATTGATGAATCTCTAGAGATTTTATACAAAACAGAAGACATATTTCTTGATGTAACAAATAATCTTGTCTTTTTAGCTCAATTAGGTGGGGGTATTCACATATTAGATTCATCAAATATCTATGATCTTGGTTCTTTGGATGTTTATGATGATACTCAAGAAGTAACTGTTCATACTTTCAGTGGTGTTGATAGAGGTGTTGTTCTTAATACAATAATTCTTGGATTAGCTACAACAGTGGCTTCTATACTACTAGGTACAGCTTTAGCTTTCATATTAGCAAGATATGAATTCCCAGGAAAACGACTCTTTAGCGTATTAGCATTAGCTCCACTAATTATTCCACCATTCATCTCTGGTATGGGATTCCGGTTACTCCTAGGACCAGAAGGTTTTCTAAATAACTTATTCTTGGTCCCAGTTTTTGGAAGTAAAATCATCTTAACTGGCTTTATTGCAATATGTTATGTACAAACATCGCATTTCTACGCTTTAATTTATCTCAATGCTTTTTCATCTTTCATAAATATAGATCCAAGTATGGAAGAACAAGCAGAGAATCTAGGAGCTAGCAGTTTTCGATTATTCTTCACAGTAACTCTTCCTCTAGCAATGCCTGGTATAGGTGCTGGTTCAATATTAGTATTGATTCTCTCAATGGAAGATGTAGGAACACCTATAATTTTTGCAGGAATGGGTGACAACGAAGCGAAAAATTATCTGACGTACTATGTTTTCGAAAATATTCAGAAAGCAGGTCAAGTTCAGGTTGACCCCATTACGATGGTACTGGGATCATTGCTACTATTTGTAGCTCTCATAGGTTTCTTCTTAATTAGGAAGTATGTAGCTCTTAGGAAATATGCTATGATCTCTAAAGGTAGAGCAGGTGCATATCGATTGACAAAAGCAAGATGGAAATTGCTTTTCATGTATCCTTATCTAATAATTCTGTTCGCACTTTCCTTGTTAGTACATGTAGGAGTTTTTCTGATGTCAATATTGGAATCATTGGGGCCACGTTCTGCTGCGGATATAAAATTCACGATGGCTTTCTATGCTGCAATATTCTCTCCCAAGTCTACCTTAGCAAAACTCTACAATGTGACTCCTTACATTGTCAATACACTTCTTTATAGTATAGCAGCTACGGTAGTAATTGTACTTCTAGGCTCACTTGCAGCTTATGTGATTAGCAGAAAAGACTTCAAAGGAAAAGGAATACTAGATGCTCTAGTAACTATTCCAATTGCAATACCTGGTATAGCATTAGCTATTGGTTATTACAGAACCTTTGACTGGAGTGGTATTGCCTCAAGTAATCCAACGAAGTTCAATATATTCATGGCAAATGTGACAGAATCTTTACACTTGGATCCATTTGTAGGTGTAGCTTTCATACTTCTGATTATGAGCTATACGATTAGGAAATTCCCATTCACGGTGCGGTCTGCATTTGCAGGACTACAGCAAACGGATGTGGTGCTGGAAGAAGCATCATTTAATCTAGGTGCTGGAAGAGTCAGAACATTTGGTAAGATTACAATTCCATTAATCTCTCTCAATGTATTTGCAGGCTCTTTGGTGTCATTTCTATACTGTCTCTCAGAGGTATCAACAACAATATTCCTCATTTTCCAAGCAGAGGCAGGAACCATTACATGGTTTATGGCATGGAACCCTCTTCGATTCCAGATATTCTGCGCATTAGGGGTTCTTCTAATGCTATTGCAGATACTGAGCTTGTTCATAACAAATGTAATCTTAGGTTCTCGTGCAGAAGCAATAACAGGAATATAATTCTATTCCTTTTTTTCTTATTTTTTTCTTATTGAAAATGAATTTTCTTCTGTTCATATCCTAACTTTTCACCATTTTCATTTTGAAAGATTAATTCAATCAAAGTTTTGCCAAGGAAATTCGTGGCTGGAATTTCAACCATTTTTGGTTCGTGAGAATTAGCTTCTAATTTCATTGGAAATAGGTGATTAGTATAAATTCCCCCTCTAACAAATGAAATTCTGAGTGATCCAATTACTGGATATTCATTCCTGTTATAGAGATGAACCGGTATACTAAATGGTTTATGAACAGGTGCTGATTCTGGTGCGGTAGCTCTAATTTCAACAATATTACTCTCTTTTTCGAGTTCCAAACTGGGAAGGGAGAATTTCCAAGCCACATCTTCAAACAAAGTACCTTTTAATTTCAGAACATCTTCAGATGGTGTTTTGGTAACTTGACCTACAATTCGACTTTTATCACAAATCGTTTCCTTGTGTGTATGAACTGTGATGCTTTTCTTATTCATATCATCAAAACGGTATCTTACTTCTCTTATTGGTGAATCACCCAGTGTATTCCCTCTCTGTAGTATTATACATCCTGGATTTCGAAATAGATATCTTGTGTCATGTTGCAATGTTGGGTCGATTGGAAACCAGATGCCATTAGCGAAAAATTCAGCTTGAGAATGATATTGCCATCCTTCAATATCACTAAAAATTATACTTGTTGTTAATCGAGCTGGGACATTAGCTGCTCTGCATAGACTTACAAAAAGTGTAGCAAATTCAGTACAGTCCCCATAACGATTTTCAATAGCATATGCTGCTCCATGATCACCATTTAGGGGAGTATATTCTAGGTTATTTTTGACAAATTTAAGAAAAGTCATAATTTTGCTAAGTGGTGGATGACCCCTATACCTATTTGCTATCTTAGTTATTTCCTCATGATTTGATTCAAGGAAAGGTTCTGATTTTGTGTAATCAGTATATGTTTCAGGATAAAGGTGTTCCTTATTCTCTTCTTCTCCTCTAATCCTTGTAAGGTCATAAGCTACGATTCTCGTGATTATTGAGGCTCTATAGACAAGAGTTATTTTCTCTTTAGGTACAATCTGGGGGAAATAGAACCTTATCCATCTGTTTCCTTCTTTATCAGTGATTAGCTTAGATGGTTGGTAATTACTATCTACTTTCGTTACCTGTTGGATAGGAGAAATATTTGGTGGAACCATGACATCTGCTACAAAATTGTTGATTGGATAATCGTTAGGATTTTCAAGATTTATTCCATAGAAAAGAATCCAACGATATAGCAGCTGTTGATTCGTTTTGATATTTATTTTATCTCTTCGTTTCAGATCTCCATCAATTTGTAAGACATATGTACCAGAATAAAGGTCAGTAGTAATTGGAAAAGAATAGATTTTTTTCAATCCAGTTTCATCTAAACTCACTTGATCAGAATCGATAATTGTACCAATAGGTGAAATAAGCAGAATGTGAAGTTTTACTTTTTTCTTAGTGTGAACAAAAGGAAGTTTTTCATCTCTACCTGCAATCAATATACTATCCCCTACCTCAGCTATTGTATTCGTTGTCAGTTGTCTTGCTCTATTTTGCCTTACATGAAAAACTTCTATCATATCCAACCCACTAAAATCTAATCGATTGAACCACTAAGTAACTATACTAGTATGTCTACCTTAACTTTGGAGAAATTTAAATTATAAATATACGTAATATTGTCGGAATGTTATTAGGAAGTAGTTAAAACCAATCCATTCTTTTAAAAAAAACTCAATCCATTCTAATTATTAAAATCAAAATATTTTTTTAATATGATAAAGCTCCAGCTCTTAAGGAGAGAATCTGAAATTCGTTCCTTTGATGAGAAAGACTTAAAAACAAGACGTTTTACTGTTACATGCACAATATTGTGCGGTGAAATGAATGAAAAGAAAATACATTCTAGCTTTAATTCTAATCGTGGGAATGATTGCTGGTTTAACCTCTCCTACATTAGCTTATGAGACCTCAATAAACATTAAAGGTGCTACAATAGCTTTTGACATTTATCATGGAGGATATCATACAACTGCAGCAGATCTTGAACCCATAATTGGAAACTTAACCGCAGCTGGTAATACTGTTCTCTTAATTAACGAGACATGGGAATTACCAGATGAAGTAGACGCTCTTTTCCTAACACAATGCGATGATGCATTCACAGCTGCTGAAATGGCAGATGTTGTTGCATGGTTAGAGCTCGATAACAAGTTGCTTGTTGTAGCAGGTGATTCAGATTATGGTGGTTACTTTGACGCATCAAACATCAATAATCTACTTGACTACATTGGAACCATTACTAGATTAGATACAACATCTATTGCAGATATTGTATATAATGACGATGCAGACTATCGTGTTGCAGCTGTTGATTTTGGTGAAGGTGATAGACCAGGAACTGGTCATATTGCTGGAAACTTAACCGATGGTATGGACGCAGGTTTGATTTTACACGGACCATGCTCACTTGTTGCAAATGATGGATATTACATCAAAGATCTTCGTGCATCAACCTTCCCAACATATGTGGAAGTAGTTATGTGGTACAGTGAAAACGCAACCTCAAGTGATGCAGATGTCAGTGATGATCTAAATGATACTGTAGATCAAACATACGATAGATATTCAAGAGATAACCAAACATTATATGAACATGGTGGATATCCAGCTATCGCATGGGAAAACCTCAGACATTGCCTTGTTAATGGAACAGACAGTGAAATGGTTATTGCTGGTGAAGCATTCTATACTTTCTACAAGTACATGTATAACCAAGCAACTGAAAGTGGTGTATACAACGGTGGATTACATTATGGTCAAATGTTTACCAACAATATGCTAAACTACCTGTTGATGGAATATCTGCCAACTCCTTACGGATTTGCATTCTCATTAATACCACTTGCTATCATTGGATGTATCTACGCATTAATGAAAAGAAGGAAATAATAATTTTCTTTTTTCTTTTTTCTTTTATTTTTCAAAAAATAATTATCTGCAATTTGTCACTATTATAGATACTGAAAGTTTTTAAGAAAAAATATCTGATACTTTTATTGTAAGTAATAGGATTCTGATATGATGAACTGCATATGGGGATATACTTCTTCTTCTACTCTGGATACACAAAAGGAACTAGGAAAAGAGATAAAGGAAGCTAAGCAACTTTTTTCTGCATTGTTGTTTAAAGAAGGTATTTCAGGAATATGTGTAGTGATTACAAAGTTATCTGATAAACCATTGATTGAATTAGAATTGGTGGTTGATGAAGAGATAATATCATCGTATGAGCTTTCACCAACCCAAAAAGGTGAGTTTCCCTTTGAACTGGAAGAGAAAATAATCCCGGTAACTAAGATTGAAGTTAAAATTAAAGTGCTAGAAGGACTAGTTAGTTTACCTATATCTGCTATCGGAAATGGAATGGGTTTTCAGTTAGTAGATAACGAATTTGTACCTACAAATCATTTAGGATTAGGCTTAATTATTCCTTAGATTTTATTGTTTTCTGCATTGTTAGCAGTGTTACCTCAAAATCTAGAAAATCGTAGAAATCTACTCCTGCTTTGTTTTTTGTATGTACAAAAAGAGAAAGATCATTTGAATCATTTTTTAGAGCAAAATCCTGCTCAAACTTATCCATCAAAGCTGTACCAATTCCTCTCCGTCTATGATTCTCACTCACAGCAATATCTGATATGTGAGCAACATTTCTCTTTCTAAAAAAACCAGTATATTTCTTTAGGTATCCGTAAAGAAAACCAATAATTTCCTCATTTTCTTCTGCCACAATAACCGTTTGAGAAGAATTTCCTATTGCATTGAATAGGACAAGTTCAAAATTTTGAAGACCATCTTTGGCTAATGTAAAATCCTTATCTAACTCAGCGTGCCAGTTTATTGTATATTCCCACAATTTTAATATTGAAGGTATATCACTTTTCTTTCCTTCACGTATCATTGATGATGCATTAGAAATCCTATTCTGATTCACAATTATGCACTTCCACAAATAAGTTTACTTTGAAAGACACAAAAAAATCTTGTGCCTCTTAAGTAACGTGAAAAATGTTTTTATGGGATAAAGAATTTCTTTTTATTGCTCATACATATTGCTCATACGTATTGCATCTTTAGAACGGTGAAAATTCAATGCTTATTACTCAAAACGACGAGAGAGTGGAACATGTTGCAAGAGATTTTTCTAGTATTATGAGATTCAAAGAAAAGAAATCCGTAACTGATTTGGATTTGAGAAACAAGAAAGTTCTAGTTAGAGTAGACTTCAATGTTCCTCTAGATGAGTATGGTAATATTACTGACTCAAGAAGAATAAGGATGACTTTACCAACTTTATTCTACCTCTTGAATGAAAACTGTAAAATCATTATTTTATCCCATCTAGGTAGACCCGGTGGAAAGATCAAAGACGCATATAGACTGGATCCAGTTTTCAAGAGACTGAAGGAATATCTACCTTTTGTAAATATGTACAAAGCAGATGATTGTGTTGGTCCCGAAGTAGACCAGATGATATCGAAGATGAAAAAGGGAGAGATATTACTTTTGGAAAATCCGCGTTTTCATCCTAGTGAAAAGAAATGTGACAACACCTTCTCCAAGCAGTTAGCTGATCTAGCTGATGTTTATGTTACGGATGCATTTGCCACAGCTCATAGAAAACATGCAAGTACATATGGAGTGTGTCCATTCTTCAAAGAAAAAGCGTATGGTTTCTTAATGGAGAAGGAACTGAAATTCATTTCAAGCTGTCTGGAAAAGCCAAAAAGACCTTTTACTATGATTCTAGGAGGGAGAAAAGTAAACGACAAACTCGATGTTATTCAGTATCTTCTAGGTTTAGCAGATGCTGTTTTAATTGGAGGAGGTATGGCTTATACTTTCTTACTTGCACAAGGGTACAATATAGGAAAATCTGTTAGAGATTTATCTAAGCTGGATGATATCAAACAATATTTGGAAATGTCTAAGAAATATAATACTAAAATCTTTCTTCCTCGAGATGTTATTGTATGTGATGAACTCGATTATCCTACCAAGATCGAAACAGTACCTGTAACTGAAATTAGGGATGATCATGTTGGTGTAGATATTGGATTTGACACAATAGAATATTACAAGAAAGTTCTAAGCAAATCTTCTCAAGTTGTATGGCAAGGACCTATGGGTGTTTTTGAGAAAAAAGAATTCGAAAACGGTACAAGGGAAATAGCTCGTCATCTAATCGAAAATGAAATTTATACGATAATCGGTGGAGGGGATTCTGCTGCGGCTTTTGAGAAATTCGGTTTTCAAGATGAAGTTTCATTTATCTCCACAGGTGGAGGAGCTAGTTTGGAAATTATGAAAGGTGAGTTGCTTCCAGCGATTGAGTGTTTAACAGAGAAGTAATAGTTTCTAGAATAATGAACCAATAAAGAAGCAGATCAAAGAAATGATAGCTCCTCCAATTATACTGAATAAATTTACAACATCGTTATGCATCCATTTTTTGCCTGAGACATATTCAGTCTTTTTCTGGCAATGAATACTCTTCTCTGTTGTTTTCCCACAGACTTCACACTTGTTCATCTTCTGAATTGTACAAGCAAAAATACTGTCAAGATAAGCTCCTATAGTACCTCCGATTATTGCGTAGATAATAAGAAGCCAGTCTGGATTTGGCATAACCTCACTAGTTAACAGATCAATTTTTGCTACACCAAATCCTATCACACCAATTATGGCAGCTCCAGCGATTGAAGCTATCATACCTAAAAGAGAAATTGCACCAGGAGTTCCTTTATCTACCTCTACCCAAGGTTTGATTGATAATCTTGGTTTCCTTGCAGAGAGAGCTCCAATCTCTGTCCCTAGCGTATCTCCCAAACTCACAGCAATTGCTCCTGCAGCCATTACAGTAATTAGTGGATTTCTAACTAATACAATAACAAATGCTAGAAAAGCTGGAACAATACTGTTCACCATAGCTTGGATACTATCCCGAGCCGTATCTCCTTTTTCAAACTCATCAACAATAAGCTTCTTTCTTTTTCTTCCAATGAAAGTAAATACACTTCCCAGAAGAAAGAAAGAGAAATACATGACTCCCCATGACCAAGAACCAAGTCCAAGAATGATTATTCCAAAATAAAATCCTGCAATTGCTCCATCCCAAGTTAATGCTTTGAAAACTATACTTAAAATTGCCAAAGCTAACCCTACTGCTAATCCAGTAATTATGGATGGTAGAGATAAGAAAGAATTTAGTTCTGTCAGATCGTTATGGAAGAATCTATAAAGCAGAAATAATCCTAAAGCATTTACTCCTGGAACCGCAAGGTTATCGAAACCTTTTGGCGTGATAGCCTCTATAATTGCTGTAATGAAACCTGTAAATAGTCCAATATAGATAGCCACTGCGAGAGTCTGCTGTAAAATTAAACAGCTTATCGCAACTGAGCCAAAAGTAGCAAAAGCTGCAGACCAGCTTCCAAGAAGAGTTTTTGTTCCACCAAAAATTGTATATGGTTTATCATTCCCGAATTTCGAACCAACTACAGCACTGATTCCATCTCCCCAGACAAGAGGCATAAAAGATCCAAAAAGAATCACATTGTATTGGTTTGAAGGATCAGGTCTGAAGAAAATTGCCACTAAGGCAGTTAGGGAGATTGCATAAAATACGGTACCATAAGTATGACCCTCTCCCACTCCTTTCAGCTGAAATTTCTTAATTGGAGAACCAGGGCAGGTAAAATAAGTAAATATAATGAAAAAAGCTGGACCTATAAGAGCTATCCACACGCTGGAAAAAACAAATGGAAAAACTAGCACTACATTACCAACTGCTAGATGCACTATTTTTCTTGTTGAAGCTCCTGAAACCTTTTCCTTTCTTCTCAAAATTTCAGCAATAGCTAGTGCTGATAGCACAAAAACAAACAAACAGGCTAATCCAATAAAATCCAAAGCTTGGAAAGTTGGTGGAAACTCGTAACTCATATATTAAACACCAGCTAAATCAAATAATTTCGTTCTTTTATTCAGAAAGAAAGAGATACTAGTTGAATTTAAAATCTACTGTTCGACTTTAGGAGTTTCCTCTTTAGTTTTTGATTTTCGCTTTGTCATACCATCGCACCGAGGTAAGTAGAATTGTTCACAATTACGACAAACATCTTCATTTCTTTTGTCTCTAAGTCCTCTGAAATAATAACGACTAGTGAAATAGATGGTTGGGGTTATTATAATAACTGCAATGGCTCCATAATTTAATCCTACAACGAGTCTTACTATAGCAAGGACGATTGATAAGAAAGAGCTTATCATTGCAATCCCCAACAATAAACGTGCAAAATCCTTCAGTATTCTAGGTGGATCTAATACTACACTAATGGGTGTAAAAATATAAAGAATATTTGTAGTAGCAAAAGCAACCCAGAAATTAATTTCAAGAACAAAAACTGCTATCGGTGCAAGAATAATTCCAATTAACATCCCACAGTAGAAGTTTACACAACCTCTGCACACCTTATACTTCCCGATTGT
>JAEOTK010000412.1 GCA_016839875.1 Candidatus Heimdallarchaeota archaeon | reverse complement strand
CTTCTTTATTTTCATTATTGAGAAGTTTCCAATATAACAATCTCCATAAACGCTTCTGTTTGCTTCTTGGCAGCTCATTGATAATTTCTAGAAGAGGTTTAATATTTGCATTCTGTAAGAATTCTTTTTTGTTTTCTAATAAGTTATTAATATAACCATCCAGTAGAATAAGATTTTCTGTTTGCTTATAAACCTCAGCAATGAATTTTACAGGTTCTTCTGTTGTAAAATCATCCCCTCTAAGATATGAGAGTATTGCTTCTCTTTCAAACGGAATATTCTTTCTTCCTTCCTTCTCCATTTCTAAACATTAAAACTAAGCTTTGTGAAGTATTAAATCTTTACGACGAAATAGAAGTAAACACTTTCATTTCTAATCCATTTCTATTGTTTCTTGTACTTCTATTTTATTTAATATTGAATCTACTACCATATTAGCTACCTTTGGTTCTGTTGAAACCATTCCTCCTTCCCAACTTTGTCCTCCAGAAGAATAAACAGTAAAATTCATTGAAGAAACAATAGCTACAGCTCGATCCACAACAATTAGTTTTGAATGAACTCCTTTATTGTAATAGACTCTAACTCCAGTGTTCTTTAGTATCCTATGATATTCTCTCTTTTCTTTTTCTTTTTCTTCTTTCTTCTCTTTTGGTTCTCTTACTATTATAGACACTGCTACATCTTTTTTCTTTGCAGGCAATCTCAGACTGTCCGATATATGAGAAGTTTCTATATATGGATTAACAACCAACACCTCTGCTGTAGCTTTAGATATCAAATCCTTTGAAAAATCAACCAAATGTGTTCCTTCTAAATAGAAATGTTTGTGCTGTAGGTTAAAGTCTACTCCCTCTTTATTATCCTTCCAAACATCTATCCACCTGTTGAATTCTTCTTGAGCATCTTGTGTAATTTTTACAACTGGTGCGGAAATTCTTTTTCTTCCATCTTCTTGAAAATACTGCTCGTATTCCTTATAGAGCTTATAAGCAACTTTGTATTTCTGAGTTTCTTTATTATACTCAATCGAGTTAGTATGATGTAATTCTGCTAATACTTTTTTCAAACTACTATAGTATAAACCAGTGCTGTCTCTGATTTCTTTGAATGTTCTTGCTCCATCGATTGCAATTGCTTTAACTACTCTTCCCTTCCAAGTACCAAGGAATTTTGGTTTTTCTTCTGACATCTTCTGATATATTTAGTGTAATAATAAAAATATTGTTAACTTAATTCATTCGATTCAATTATAAAGAAGCTAGTAAAAAAATGTACATCTACTTCTCTGATAACTGCAGAACAAACTAGCTTCAATTAATAATCAATTCTCTTCCTTATAAGCCCAACAAAATCTGAAAGCATTTATCTACCAAATACGTCAAAAATTGATTTATTTGTCCAATCAATTAAACCAAAGATAATTCCCATTATTATGAGTATGATGATCACAGCGATGCCAATAAGTAGAATCTCCTCTAGTATTGGACCGCCTTTTTTGTTTTTAGGAATTAATCTTTTCAAGAAACTAAATATTAGCATCTTACTCATTTAAACAATTATTCGAATATATTTAAACACAAAAAATATGAAAAAACAAATTTTCTTCAGCTTTTAAGTAAGTTTACGTATATAAGTATAGAAGATGCAAAAAATTGGCTTACAAACTACAAGTTTGATATTATTTATTATCATCAATCTAGGGGTAGTTAGTTTTGCAAGTGATAATCTTGAAATCTCTTCTATTAGTTTATTAGAAATAGAATCATCTATAGGTCAAGATATCATATTTGATTACAATTATACATTTTCCAGAGAAATATTTGAAGTAGAACTTCCAATTCTTGAATTAGGAGTTTTCAACACCTTTACTCTTTGTTTGTCCACATCTGGAGATAAATCTACAACAGAAGGTCTAAATGTTACTTTTATTATCAATGAAACTAAAGTTGAATTCATTGTAATGCGTTTGTTTCAAGATCAACTTAGTCACAATCTAACTCAAGCATTTGTATATCCAGGAGATTTCAGTGGTTCGGAAAACATTACTATAATTTGTGAAGGACGAACTGATTATTCATACCGTGTAGGCTCTTTACATATTCAAAGCTCGACTTCCATTAAAAAAGAAACTCCACCAGAACTTCAAAGCAGTCTCTTTATTTTACCAACATATCCAGACCAAATTAGGTTTCTGGGTAGTTTAATAACCATAACAGGTGGAATAACTAAAACAGCTATTATGTGCATTGATGACACTTCTTCTTTGAAACTTAATATTACCTTCAGCTCAAATGTTTTTGGAGCTTTAGCTAGACACTTTGAGGTTAAATTGAATAATGAATTGGTTTCCTCTGAAGAGTTTCGAGATGGAGAACGAACATCAAAAAATGTTCTAATACCACTAGATGTTGGTCTAAACATCATCTCTATCAGCTTTGTTGTTGAAATGTGTCCAGACGAAGTAAATATCTATGATATTGAACTGCAAGGAGAAGGATTCTCACTCGATGAAGCTCTACCTGATAATGCATTTGATTGGTATTTATGGCAAGATTCTCCTGTTGATTATACTTCTGATATTTCGGCTTTCAAGCCTTTCTCTTCAAATCCAGAGCAACTATTACATATTTCATTAGATTACGGATTTGATGGATCTATAATTTCTCCCTATATTGATTTCGAATTGAAATCTGGTACAGATGTAATCTTCTCAGGGAATTTCATGGGTCTTGAACACCAAACCAACACTCTTCAAATAATTGAGAGATGTGCAATATATTCCGAAAAACTGTATTTTAGAATTCAATGTTCAACTGAGGGAATAGGTGTCTTTTATATCCTAAATTCAAGTAGAATTGATATAGAACCAGTTCCGCGAATAATAGAGAATGAGACAATTTCAAGAACTCTAATTTCTGAAGAAACTTATTCTACACCAAGTATGGGAGCCATAACTAAAACCTATACTGATCTTTTTCATATAAATACAAATTACTTGACGTTCAATACATCACTCTCATTTGAACTTCTAAATGAGATGCAAACAGCTGTTAGCCAAATTGGGATTCAAATGTTTTTTGATTCTGATTTAGTTTTTGATGCTATTATCAACCAAAAAACATCATTTAGTGAGACAATACAGGATAGCAAAATTAGAGGTTATTATGACGTAGTTATCATTCTAACAAT
>JAEOTK010000411.1 GCA_016839875.1 Candidatus Heimdallarchaeota archaeon | reverse complement strand
TATTCTTTGACTTTCCTTCGAATCTACTTGTCCCAATTGGGTTAGTTTTTGCATTTCTTGCGGCATTCTTTCTTACTTGGGACGACCCAATTTTTCGAAAATATCGTACTCCTGCTTTGTATATGATTTTATTGACTGCAATATTCTATGCTCTGATATATTCAGGAGTTGATAGTTTTCTATTTCAACTTAAACTTGCAGAATGGTTAACAAAAGCAACTGGGGTTATTGTAACTGGATTAATGTATGTTTTTGGATTAAACCTCATTGATACAAGTTGGGTTATGAACACAGCAGAACCCCATAGAAGTTACACTTTGCTTATTTTCGACAGCCCAAATGGTATCAAAAATATAGCAATTGATGCTCGTTGTAGTGGCATCCATTCTCTAACAATTTTTCTTGCTATTTTCTTGCTTATGCTTTTTGAATCAAGAAAGAGACTAAAGTGGAATTGGAAGGTTGTTCTAGTTACTTCTATTGGAGTAATTGGAACATATCTAATAAATATCCTAAGAGTTAATATCATTCTTTTTGTTTTCTACTTTAGAGGTTGGGATATTGCAGAACCAATTCATAATTATCTAGGTTATGCATTATTGATTCTATGGATTCCAGTTTATTGGTTGTTTATCTTGCCCAAAGCTGAAAAACGGAAAGAAATACCAGATAACTCTGACCCGCAAGTTTCAGAAGAAACTAGCTAATCTTATTTGACCAATATTTCATGTCAAGATTTTTTCATATACTTTTTGAGTGAGTTCTGCAGTTTTCTTCCAAGAATAATCGAACGCAACTTCAGATGATTTTTGCTTGATATTACGCGACATTTCAGGATTGTTGTTGAACTCAATAATTTTCTCTGCAAACTCTTCAATATTCCTTTGAGCAATAAGAATAGTATCTTTATGATCAAATGTCACAGCTTGAGGTGATGCCAAAATAGGTGTTTTACATGCTAGTGCCTCTAACAAGGTTAAACTCATGCCTTCATGACTAGAAGGTAGTAGAAATAAATCTAAAGAACTAAAAAAAGAATTCTTCTTCTCAATATCTAAAATATATCCATAATCTATTATATTTCTCTTAAGATCATGTTTTTCTATTAATTTGATGATTTCGCTTTTAGATCCTAAATCATCTCCTGCAATTAATAGCTTGAAATTAGGAATCTTTTCTTTAACTCTCTTCAAAATTGGAAATAGTATTTTTCCACCTTTGCTTGCAGTCATTCTTCCAAGAAACCCCAAAATCAATTCATTTTCTTTCTTTTCATAGAGCTTATTTTCAGTAGAGTGATGGTTGTTGGTATCTACACCATTTGGGATTACAGTGATTTTGCTTTCATCAATTGAATATTTAGAAGTCAATTCCTGTTTTATGGCATCACTTACTGCAATGAGGTGATTTGCTCGATTTAATAACTTGGTTTCAACTCTTTTTAAAATTGGATAGAGTAATAAAGCACGTTTTTCTACCCAACTTAACGATCCAAAAGATTCTTCTTTTGCTCCTTTTTTCTCTCTACTGAATGTAGTATGTATTGTTTCAACAATAGGATAATTATTTTTGATTCCATAAGAAGAGAGTAAATTCATGTTTCCATGAATGATTGTTGGATTGATTTTGTTAACTTCTTGAAGAGATCTCTTCCAGAAATCTTGCGAGTAAAAGAATTTAGATGAAGATGTCTGAATTAATCTTAATGAAAAATTCTTTTCCTTTTTATCAGTTAAATTCGCGTTCTTACTCGCTGCAACAATATATGGATTCCACAAACCTTCTTTGTTTATTTCAGATGCTAAACTAGAACAATAAATCCAGGTAGCTCCTTTTCTGTATTCTTGCGTAAGGAAGCAAACGGATTGTTTTTTCATTGTATCAACTCAATTTAGCAACTCTGAGTGTTTTAATGCTGGAAATTTATTAAACAATTTGTAATAACCACTATGAGATAGTGGTTTCATATCATACTTGAAAGAAATTTTCAGAATGTCTTCCAACAAATTCTCCAATTTTACTGGTTCAAAAATTGCATGAATATAGAAACAAACATAGTGTACTCCTGTATCTACTTTTATTTTCATATTTTGCTCAAATTCTTCTTTAATCTGTTCTGAGCTTTTTCCATGTATAAGAAATTCTTCAATAGTTGGTTCTGTAACGGGTAATTGGTCCAAATCGTAGGGTTGTAGGTTGAATGGTTCTTTATAGCAAAAATCAGAAGAGAATTTGAATCCTCTCGTTTTCAGTTGTTCAAAATAGTATTTGTTTACTTGAAAATTAGGTGCTGCATTGGCAATAGGTTTTTTGTTGAAAATTTCCTCGTATTCTTCAATAAATAAATCCAAATATTCCTTTGTTTTTTCTTTTGGGAAATTAGAGAAATTTGAGGACCAATTAACATGATTATAACCATGTGAATGAAATTCAACTTCCTCCAAATGACTGTAATGTCTTAACTGCTTCTTTTCTTTGTCTCCTATTCTTGCTGGTGGGATTATTAATCCGCGCATGATACTCTTTACAGAATTCCTTTTCCACGGTGGTAGCTTGAGATTAATACTCTCCTTCCTCTTAATTTTCCTAAAAATATTCCTTCCTGTTGCATATTTACCTAGACTGAGGTATACGGTAATTGGGCATTCTATTTTCTTTGCAATCTTAATACAATTAGGTAATCCCTTTTTCAATCCTTCAAAGGTATCTATATCAACTCTTAAACAGAAATGGGTTTCAGTATTCATTTTATCTCGATTTGCTTTAGTGAATTATTCTTTTTTTTCCAGTGCCTTATAATATATTTCTTCTATTTCTTTAGCTTTCTTCTCCCAAGTATACTTCTTCAATATCTCTTCATAACCTAAGCTAGCAATTTCATTAGATTTCTTATTATCATTTAATAGACTGCTAATCCCAGATGCTAGCTCTTTGGAATTCATAGGCGATACCAGTTTGCAGTTCTTTCCATAATTAGTAATCTCTCTAATTCCAGGTATATCTGATGCTACAATAGGTTTTTTCATTGCCATAGCTTCTAAAACACTGATACTAGACGCTTCAACTATACTAGGGACAACAATGATATCTGCAGCTGCAAGATATGAGGGAATTTGATCATTGGTAATCATTCCTATAAGATGCGTTCTAGAATTAATTTTTAGCTTCTGAATTTCGTTTTCTATTGTATGCTTTTCAGGACCATCTCCAATTATGATTAATTCAGCTTCAGGGAACTTCTTTAATATACTTTTAAAGCTTCTAACAAGAAAGATTACACCATTTTTTGTTACTAATCGTCTAGTTGTCATAATTATTGGGCCTTTTTTACCAGATAATTCAGAGTGTGGTTTTCTGTCAGGCTTGAACTTCTTTATGTCTACACCATTTAAAACAGTAATAATCTTCTTCTGAGTTTTAGGTTTACACCATTTTCTAACTGTATCTGCAAAGTCAAAATCTGTATGGATTTGGTAGGTACTCTTTTTTGCTAGATATGGAGCAAGACGTCTTTCCATACTTCTAAAAAAAGTTGCTGTAAGTTTATTCCTAGTTAGTTGATTCCAGTATTTGTAATAAGAACCATGGATTGTATTAATACTAGCTGCGTTTTGTTTTTTTGAAAGTGAATGTGCTGCCAAACCCGCTGAATAAATATGACCATGATAGATATCAAAATCCTCGTTTTCAACAATCTTCTTGTGTCTAGAGAGTGTTGTTTTAATCAAGAATAATATTTGTCTTTTAAAATTAAGTTGTTGCGCTTTGTATGATTTTTTGATAAGGGAAAGTAGATCAACTCGTTTAATGTTTAGGTTGTCAATAGTTGTTCTACTTTCGCATTCAGGAATAGCACCTGTAAGATATGTTACTTTATGTCCTCTTCTTACAAGTTCTTTCGACAGGTTTGTAGCATGAAGTTCCACACCTCCACCTATTCTTGAGTTGTCATCAGGACCAAGCTCAAACAACATAGCAATGTTCAGTGTCATTCCTTATTCTCTCCTTTTCTTACAGTAAAGATTTCTTTGAGAATGCCAATACTCCAAGAAACATGACCTTCAACGAACATTAATGGTAGTAAGAAGAGGTATTTCCATTGTTTAAATCTGATTGCTTGTACAATCGATGTGAGTATAATAACTAACAGATAAAGTGCAATATATCCTGCGAGACCTAATCCTATCCAGACGTTCGCAAATAAAGAAAGTAGAATAAAAAGGCTTGTTAGGAAGTAAAGTGGGGGGAGTAAGTGCCATAACTCTAAACCTGTTTTATGTGTTCGAAAGAATTGAATTTTGCCTATAGCATATTTCATTGATTTCTTCCTAAATGATTTATGAGTCTGAGGACGTTGATGGTAGACAATGGCTTCAGGATTGAAATAAAGGAAATATCCTTTCTCAATTAGTCTAAAATTTATATCTGTGTCCTCTGCAGTGAGTAGATCTTCATTAAAAGGAAGAACCTCGTTCAAAGCTTCTCGTTTGTAAGCAGCATTGCATCCAGCAGCACTTTGAACATATCTTTCTTCTTTCTTGAATATACTTTTTACTTGTTCTGACCAGCTCCCTCCTAGAAATGTATTATAAACAGCACTGACAGCTTTTCCAAATAAACTCTCATTTGGATACTCTATATTTGGACCAGTTATGCAGGCAACATTAACATTATGTTGGATTTTGAAACCATCAATTAGATTAGCAAGCCAATCTTCTTTGGCTATGACATCAGAATCTGTAAAAACAGTAATGTCTCCTTTTGCTACTCCTAGGGCAACATTGCATGCAGCTGCTCGTGTTCCCCCTTCTTCATAGACAATTACACACTTGTAACTTTCTGCAATTTCTACTGTTTTATCTGTCGAATGACCATCAGCTATTATTATCTCATCAGGTTGAAGTGATTGTTTCTTTATAGATTCCAAGCATTCTTTCAATGTTGAAGCGTTATTATATGTTGGAATTATGAGGGAAATAGAGCTCATTAGTATTAATCACTCTCTCCTATCTTTAAACGTTCTTCAACTAAGAAGTGTTTTCTCTTGTATCCACTAGATATATACATAGCTTCTTGGTATTCAAAAATCTCCTCTGGATTTTGCGAAAGTTTAGATTCAATTAAAGATCTGCTTCTAGTTTTCAAATTTTCTATGCCAATAGCTTCTGTCAATGGACAGTACCAAACCAACCATTTTAGATTGTAATCTGTATCACTAATTTTCTTTATTTTTAGGAAAAAGGGAAAGAGTCTGCAGTCAAGGGGTCTATTTTCGTATATTTTACATGTGCCGTCTGTAGACAAAAAAATACAATCGTTTGACTTTTCTCCTTTTGAGATCACAAATGTGTCCTTGTTTTTTTGAGATAATTTAGTGTACCAGTTTTTCTCTTCTGTAATCTTTTCAATTCTTTCAAAATCTTTAGTTGTTAAAGCAGGTGGAGTACTTCTACAACATTTACTTCCACAAATGTTAGAACAAATTTCAGTTTCATCTAGATTTTCAACCATTTTGCATACCTGTTCTATTCACTAGTTTTCCTGTAGTGAAATTCTTCTTCAACCATTTTACTCAAATCATCTGCAGTTTTAATTAATTTTAATATCCCATTCTTTTCAAGTTCATAAATAGCTGGTCGGGGATATCCAAATTGTTCACTCATGGATATTGTGTAAGCACCACAGTTCAAGATTACAAGAAAATCATTCTCTTCAATTTCGAAATCAACAGCTTCATTGGATATGACATCTACTGGCAAACACAATGGACCTCCTACATTTGTATACTGGCCCTTCCCCTTATCAATTGCAGGAATTATTCTGTATAACGTATACCTCATAGGTATCAATGAGTTTGCACCAATGTCTGTAAAAGCCCATTTCCTCCCCCATGATTTCTTCAATCTTAATGTTTTAGTGATTGCAATGAAACTATCTTCAATTAGATATCTTCCTGGTTCAAAAATGAAAAGCTTGTTTTCATAGTCATCAATGTTTTTTGCTATTTGTTCCCCCAGTTTTATAAAATCAAAATTGTTTAGAGCCAATGAAGAGCAACTAGCCAACCCTCCTCCTAAGTTAATCTCTTTAATTTCTATTTGTAGTTTGTTTTCTAATTCAATGATGTAATTGTTTAGAAAAACTAGGAGTTCCTCATAGAAATCATGTGTTACTAAATTTGTACCTACATGAATATGAACACCAACTGGATCAAGATGAGGACTCGATTTTGCAAATTCGTATAATTTTACTCCTCGGGAAAAATCAATACCTAATTTACTATTTTTCTTGATTAACAATCTCTTTTCGGTTTCCTCACGTAATTGTGGGTGAATTCTAATTGTAATTGGTTGAACAACTTCATTATTTTTAGCAATCTTCTCAATAGTCTTTAATTCATTTAAAGAATCTACATTAAGATGTACAATCCCTTCAGAAATAGCGAAATTAAGTTCTTCTAACGATTTAGCAGGACCATTGAATATTATTCTATCTGATGGAAAGTTAGCAAATTTAGCTAGTTTCAATTCAAAGAGAGACATCACTTCTGCCCCCAATTCTAATGAATTTGATATGTCCAACACTCTTCCAAGATAATTGGCTTTCAAGGCATAAGCAATTAGAGTATTTGGTACATGTTTTTTTATTTCATTCTTCATCTTTTCGAAGTTATGTTTCAAACGTTCTGGTAAGAAGACAAAGAATGGTGTTTCATGTTTCTCCGTAAATTTAGATATGGGAAAACCATCTACAAGAAGGTGTTTTTCTTTGTATGTTAAGTAAGGATAGAATTGTAAGAAATCTAGATTTTCCATGTTATTACGCTCTTAAGATATTAATTTTCGATAAAATTGAAAAGTTTTGTCTTAAAATTGAAAAAGTATTATATTAGTAATAATATTGAAATCATAATGAATAATCAACCATTCTTTGAAACATTGACTACCATACAGAGCAATATTGATTTGAAAGAGGGAGTACATGGCTTGATAAAGGTTTTAGCAGTTTTTGCTAGATTCAAGGATCAATCGATTAAAACTATCTCTCAAGAAAGTAATTTTCCTATACCAATATGTGTGGCAATAAGAAACGAATTGGAGAAAGTAAAATGGGTTCAGAAGACAAAGAAAGGAGCAACACTTACTAAAACAGGAGAACAAGTCTTGAAATCTCTGGGTGGATTAAATGAGGATTTTAGTTGTAGCAAATGCAAAGAACTTGGAGTTTCCTTTCCCTACCAATACTATGAGAGATCTTTAGCAATTATGAGAAAATATTGTAAAATGAGAGGATCACCAAAAACTCAGATAGATCAATCATTCGCAACTCCAAAAACAAATCTAGCACGAGTTCTATTTATGAGTCATAAGTATGATCTCTTTAGAAAAAATTTCGCTTTCATTGGAGATAGTGATTTAACAAGTATTGCGCTAGCATTATATGCTCATAAAGATTCAAAGATTGTTGTTTTTGATATTGATTCAAAAATTAAAAGCATTATAGAATTAGCAAACAAGGAACTAGGGAAGAATATTCAATTTGTTGAGCATGATTTCAGAAAACCAATTTCTAATGACTATAGTGGTATTTTCGATTGTATTGTAACTGACCCTCCATATACCATAAGTGGATGTAGTTTGTTTGTTTCACGTGGTCTTGATTTACTTTCAAAAAACAAAATTGGTGTTATTTACCTCTCCTTTTCAAAAAAACCTCCAATTGAATTACTGAAAATTGAGAAGAATTTACTTGAAATGGGTTGTTTAATCACTGATATCAAACCAAGATTCAACCAATATATTGGAGCTCAAAAACTTGGAGGAGTTTCAACATTATATCGATTGGAAGCTATTCCTCCAATAACTCCACAAATTACAGGTGTTTTTGAAGAGGCAATATATACTGGTGATATAACCCCCAAAATCCGTGTCTATCAATGTACTAAATGTTCAGAAACCATCGAAATAGGAAAAGGTAGAGATTTCATAACCATTGAGCAATTAAAGGAAGAAGGTTGTCAAAACTGTAACAACCAAAAATTCCACAAATTGTCAGAAAAAAAGATAGAATAACTTATTTAGAAGAATACTGTTAAAAATAATTGAGTTGAAAAAATCCATCTTCATTCCTGCTCTTTTGATAGGAAAAATTACTTTGATTTTCTTCATACTTTATTTTAATGTAGGAATGTTTGGATTTGATTCGTATATACATCTGCAACATGCTGATTCAATAATATCAAACAACAATATTACTAGAGTTGATGTTGCTACCTCTTATTATGATTTTGTTGGATTACATGTACTTACTTCAGCTATCTCCTTTTTGACTGGTTTAAAAGCTGAGCTAATATATGAATTAGTGAGTGTAGTTATTCCAATTTTGCTCTTTGATCTTTCAGTCATAGCTTTCATTCGCCATGTTGAAAAGAAGAAGAAAGGATATATCCCAAACGATTTTGGAATTCAATATTTAGCTCTTGTCTTACTGTATCCAGCAATTATTGGAATACAGATGTTCATAGGAAGACCAAATTCGTTGGGTATAGGTCTGTTTAGTTTGTGTTTATACCTTTATTTGTGTAAACCAGAGAGTTTCCGTGCACAAATAGTTGCAGGCTTCCTCGCTATAGTGACCATGAAAATTCATCATCTTTCTGCAGTTTTTCTGCTTCCAGTTATCCTTTTCTCAAGTATCTTTTTTGCTATCAATTACAAATCTATTTTATCACTTGTTTATGCGGTTCCTGCGGTTTTGATTGTTAGAACTATACTCAACTCGCAAGAATTCAATATAGTAAATTTGTATTTTACTCGTAATGAAACTTATGAAACCCTATACAATATTTTCATCAAAAATTCCTTCTCTCTCCTTGTGTTATGGGTTATTATTACTTTAATTGGATATTTGATTCGAATAAGATATGGTGATAGGATTTCTAATTTCTTCTCAAAAAATAAAGTTGCTAAAATCTCAATTATCGTAACTATAGGAGCAGTTATCATAACTGAAATAATTGGATTATTCATATATACTACAAGCTTACCTTCATGGCATATTTCCGCTGAATTAGTTATTCTTTTTATTCTAAGTGCCGTTGCATTACTGTTTCCAGATAGAGTAAAATATGCTCTTTTCGCTCTCGGTTTTTGTTTCTATGGTTTTACAGTGGTTTCTTCTCTTATGTTCAGTTCTACAGAACATGAACTGTCTTGGGTTGCACCTCGAACTTTTGTTTTTACGCTCATCTTTGTAAGTTTTCTTGGTTTTTTGGCAATAACTGAATTATTCGGAAAATTAAGCAAGGTTTGGAAGACATTACTCATTGTTGTTCTTCTTTTTAATTCCTATCTTAGTCTAGCGTACATGGGAGAGGAATATCTGCCTGGTTATAATTTAACAAATGATTATCAGAATATGACTTTTGCACAAAGTAT
>JAEOTK010000410.1 GCA_016839875.1 Candidatus Heimdallarchaeota archaeon | reverse complement strand
TCAAGTTGAACCAAAACAATATGGAATCAACGGATTCGAAATGGATGGTTTATTATTAAATTGTCCAGTGAAAGTTTTTTCTCAAAAAGGCTTCTTAACATACGAATATATCGGTGAGTTGCATCATACTGTAGGCGAATATCTTAAAGGCAGAATGTTCCTAATTGCTCCTGCAAGCAGAGTATATTTCTTGGAAGATTATGTAGAAAAAGATGGAATCAGATACTATGTTTTGCGGATACCGTATTCAATAATTGATGAACTGCATAATCAGAAATTCACTAGACCGATGCAACCAACATCTGCAAATGACATTAATCAGATGATAAATGCTGTTGGCTTTGATTTTATTTGTCCACCAAAAGTGAAAGCTAGGTACAGCAGAATAAAACCGAAGAGTAGACTAGGCGAGGGAGAGTTGATGATCCAAATAAAAGAATTCACGGCTGTACAGATGTTCAGAAAGCCAATTGAATTTGACGACCCAAAAGATGCATTAAGCATGGTTTTGGTTGATAGAAACTACGGAGGTAAGTACTTCAGCATGAGTAATTATTTTTTCCAAGATGAAATAAAGAAAGAAGACTGGAAGGTCAAGATTCCTTTGGAGGGTGCAGGAAGTAAGATAATGATAATTTATCTAGATATCTTTGGAAATGAATCAATAGAAACAAAGACAATCAATGAATTCAAGGAGTAGTTCGAGGATGGAAATTAAAACTGATGAACTAGTTTTTAATGTAACGAAGAACATTGATCCGAATAAATTAGATTTAGACAAGTATGAGGATTTTTTAGAAGAATTATGTGGACACAGAGAATACCAAAAAGAGGCAACAAGATCTGCATTAAGATTTCTTCTTGGAGGAGAATATAAGGATACTGAAGAACTCGCAAAAGAAAATTTCGACAAAAATTTAATTCTGACGGAGTATTTTACAACTTTTGAAAATCTTAGAAGTAAGTTGGAATTTCCTGAGAAGCTTGCCTGTACAATTGATCTTGCGACTGCAACAGGAAAGAGCTGGATAATGTTTGCGATTGCTCAGATTTTGTTTTGTGAGGGTGCTATCGACCAAGTCCTAATACTTTGTCCTTCTCTAACAATCAAGCGGGAATTGGTTAAGAAATTTCAAAAATTTGTAACAGACAAGAATTTGAGAGCGACTCTACAGACAGAAGAGATTCTTCATAATATTAATCCCAGAATAGTAGACTCTTCTGTAACTATAAGAGCGGGAGACATATGCATAGACAATGTTCACAAGGCTTATACTCATGTGAGTTCCTCAATCAATGATAGTCTAAAAGGGAAAGGACAAAGAACGCTTATCTTGAATGATGAATGCCATCATATAATGAATCCTAAAGTAGAAACAAGCACAACAGACTCAAAAGCTATGAAAGAATGGAAAAAGTTTTTGCTAGATAAGAAATATGCTTTCAAATACATTGTTGGGTTCTCTGGAACACCCTACATGGGAGATGAATATGCCACAGATGTTGTTTATCGTTATAATATCATGCAAGCCATGGAAGGTGACAAGGCAGACAACTTTGTAATCAAAAAGATTGATTATGTTCAAAAGGATGAAGCAATAGATGATCGAGAAAGGTTTGAGATAATTTACAGCAATCATCAAAGCAATAAAAAACGTTGGAAAAGGGCTAAAAAACATATCACAATTTTCGTTACCCAGACGGTGGCTGGTGCCGAGAGACTGTCGAATAGAATTAAAAACCTACTTGTAGATATGAAAAAAACTACAATTGATGAGGCTGATGAAAAGGTTCTTGTTGTGACCTCAAGTCCAAAACATGAAAAGAACAGAGAAACATTGAAGACTGTTGATGACCCGCAGAATTCTGTTGAGTGGATAGTTTCTGTGAGTATGTTAACCGAAGGATGGGATGTAGATAACGTTTTCCAAATTGTTCCGCATGAGAAAAGAGCTTTCAATTCCAAGCTACTTATTGCGCAAGTTTTAGGCAGAGGATTGAGGGTTCCTACTGAGTATAGGTCTGAACAACCCACAGTCACTATTTACAATCATGACAAGTGGAGTGCAGCAATTAAAACACTAGTTGAAGAGGTGATGGCTTATGAGAAAAGAGCGAGAAGCTACATTGTCGATAAACACGAAGACTTTAACTTCGATTTGCACAACATCAGTTACAAAAAGATAGAAAAGAATGTTAAAAAGCATCCTCGTAAAGGTTCTTACGAACTTCCAAGAATGCCAGCTCTCAGCACTCAAGCCCATATTGTTAAGAGAAAAACCACATATTTTTTGGTGAAAGAGGAAATAGAGCGAACGGAAGTAACAGAAATTCCTGTAAAAATGTATCCCATTGAAGGAGTAGTAAGGGATATTTACATCAAGCTAGCCAGATTTGATGAGGAGATTGGTACAAACTATTCCAAAAAACTAGATCAAATGGAGTTAAAAGAAAGAATTGAAAAAGCTCTAAAATCAATAAGTGACAAAACTGGCATGGTAAGCGTTCAGAATAAGAATAGAATTGAAAAGTCATTTGATGTTTTAAAAAGAAAAGCAACAGGAACAACCACCATAGTAAGGCAGGCTAAAGAGCCATTCATAGTAAGTACTAAAAAAATACCCCTGGTTAGTGTAAAACTATCAGATTTTCAGAAGAACAAAGCTATGATTTTTGAAGCTGATTCAGTATCTCGTTCTAAAAAAGACGACATTAAGTTGATAGAAGAAGCAAGAAATGAAGCAACTTACCAAAATGTCATAGAAGCAAACAAATACTTATTCAAATGCCCATTGAATCTTGTCATTTTGTCTCATGGAAATGAGAGAGAATTTGCTAGATATTTAATCGACAAAGAATTTACACCTTATATCGATGCTTGGATTAAATCCGTAGACAGAGGTTTTTATTCAATTCCCTATAGTTACAGAAAAGGTACTCATCAGAAAGAAGCAAGATTTAATCCAGATTTTTTCATCAAAATTTCGAAAGATATTCTGGTGATTGAAATTAAAGGAGACGAAGATGTAACCACAATAAACCAATCCAAGCTCAGATATGCTAAGAAGCATTTCAATGAATTAAACAGCAAACAAAGTGAACTATCGTATTTTTTCAAGTTCTTGTCACCTGCTGATTATTCCAAATTCTTTGGAGCCATTAAAAATAAAGCATATAAAGAATATGTTAGCAATCTTGAAGCAGAACTAGAATCATAAGGAAATTTTACTTTTGATACTCATGTAAATAAGAGTTCATTGATCACTTTTACCTAGCTTTGATCAATTCTAATAATTACGCATGTGAACTTCTTCAAATCAAACCATTGAAAACTTTTTTCTCCTGATACGCCCCTTTTTGATGAGAAGCTTTAAAGAATTATTTATTCGTGAATATATTAACTCTAATGGCTATATCTTATCAACTAAAAACCTAACTATTAGTATGGACTTCAGAATCTTTTCGACAGCAACATTTAAGTCCATGTCACTTGGAACGCCTTAAACAATTTGTATGGAATAAGGTTGGATGGTTCAAGAATCTTTTAGATATATGTGTGTTTGTAGTGTTGAATTTACTTTTAAAAGTACAAAAACCATATTATTATAGAGAGTGTAGAATTTTAGCTAAGTGAGTAATAGTTGCCGATCTACAAATACAAGAGAGAGTCTTACCTGAGCAATAAAGAAGTTCTAGGCATGATTGAGAAAACTAATGATTTATGGTTGAAAGCACTAATC
>JAEOTK010000409.1 GCA_016839875.1 Candidatus Heimdallarchaeota archaeon | reverse complement strand
TACCCAAAGTTCTGAAGAGATTTAAAGCAGGTAAGAATTTTCGCTTTGGAAAGAAAGGAGCTTTGTTCAGTAGAACCTTTGTAGAAAATGCTGCTCATGCACATCTTCTCGCAGCGGAACATCTGTATCCAGGTTCAAAACTAGCTGGAGAGAAATATTTCATAGCTGATTATGAACCTGAATCATTTTGGGATTTTTTGGATCCAATTCTTGAACAATATGGTCTTTCTACTAGCAAGAGATCTATCCCCTTTTGGTTGATGTACATAATTGGCTCTCTAAATGAAATCTTTAATCCCAAATCGCTAATAAATAGATTTACTGTTATGCAAGTTGGAGTAAACCATACCTATAGCTATGAAAAAGCGACTAAGGATTTCGGATATAAACCTATAGTATCAAAAGATGAAGCTATGAGAAAGACCTTCGAGTGGTTAAATACATGGTTCTCAATAGATGATTCTTGAAACATCCCCAATTGTTTAAATAGTATAAATTGAGATTATTTAACTTGAACTAGGGGTGATAGCTATTAGATTTGCTAGAAAGGTCATAGTCTTATTTTTATTATTGTTAATTACAGGATCAAATTACACTGGTGTTAAAGCTCAGCCTATTACTGATTTAGAACCCACATGGGAAGTTATTGCTCATGAAATACCTCCCTTTACTCTACATGAAATATTATCACAATGGTCTGAATTGGGTCCTACTAAATCATTTCTGGTTGATTTAAGTCAATCTGGAGAAACTCTAGAGATTGAAGCTTATTTTGGTTATAATGACTCAAAACTGTTTATTGGTTTACTTATTCCTAAAGGAGATGATCAGATAGTCAATGGAGTAGAGATAATTTTCTATAATAATCATGTTTTCGATGGAATCATAGTTGATTCTGAACTTCAAGAAGCAAGAGATGTTGCTTATGTCAATCATACATATGTAGCTTATGATACTGATTTAGGTGGTAGAGAGGATGTCAGTGTTGCTATCTCTGATGAAGGAGATAATGAATTCTACTGGATAGTTGAAGAAACACGATTTCCTGAAGGAGATTTAGATTCTGACTGGGAATTTGATGAAGGTGATTCTGTAGCTGTTGTTTTTCAAGCTTGGGTTAATAAGCCAAGGGATGATGATACTAGACCTAACTACAGTACTGCAGGTCCTGATTTCAACTACCTACGGTTATCAATCAATGAAGATAATGGTTGGTTAATAGATCCTGCTATCCCATGGGATTTAATGTGGGAAGAATCTGATTTACCAGAAGTCTCATATCATGAAAGTGATGAAAACATAACACTTGATGGAAAAAAAGATGAAGATTGTTGGATGCATGCATCTTCAAGTAAAATAAAATTGTTTCTTGTATCCAAAACTGCTCCAAGCTCTTTACTTCATACTGCTGATCCGAGTTACATTGAAGTAACTATTACCTTTACATATGATAAGGATTACTTGTATATGTTTTTGGAAATTCCTCATGAAAGCAATGATACCAGTCTTGGAGAATTGATTCTACTCTTTGGAAATGACAAGCTTTGTTTACAAAATCTCTCTGCACCTCTTCTCCTGGTTAACCTAAATCCAGCAGGAGAAAGCTTTGTTCGCTCAGGGATTAATGCTGAACTTAGAGTTCCAGGTATCGTTCCAGTGATATCACCTAATTATTATGGTGTTGTGAGTACTGTAGAAACTTACGGTATTCAAGGTCTGGATTATGGAACTTTCAGAGATTTCGGTTCTCATCAATTAGAAAATGTTGAAGTAAGATTACTAGACTTTGAGATAGCTTCTGGTGAGGTCAGACCTTTTGTCGACCCTGATTCTCCTGGTGGTTTACATTTAGCAGAAATGACACTTAGTGTAAGTACTATAGATCCTTCAGCTCCTCACGAAAATCCTTGGTCAGCTATGACATTGGAAGAAGATCAATTATACTTTAATCTATATAAAATCAAATTTTCTAACGAAACTTCTCCCCCTACAAGAACTATTTCTTTCTTCAGTTCATCAGTGTTTATTCTCCTTCCATTTGTTTGGATTCTTACTTTGCGAAAAAGGAAACTTCAAAAAATAAACAATATAAGTGCTCAAGAAAAGAAATATTGATAGTCAAATGAAAAAAAATCTTCTCTTTTTTATTCTTGTTCTCAACTTAGTTTGTGTTCCACTGCTAACTAATTCATCTTCAATTTGTGATAACAACTCAATTTCATACGATTTTGATTCTAATAAAACTCCTTATCATTCCGTTCTTGCTGCAAACCCTAATAATGTGACAGAACTTCAGTTGTTTTTTGACAATCTTCTCGAAAATCAACTAGAAGACTATGTTCTTCCTGGTGCAACTTTGTCAGTTGTTAATACTACAGATATACTGTATCTCAAAGGATATGGTTATGCTAACTTAGAGGAATCGAAAGAAGTTTCTCCTGAAACTACTATGTTTCGAATCGCATCTACTTCTAAACTCTTTACTTGGACAGCTGTCATGCAGCTCTATGAACAAGGTCTTCTAGATCTTGACGAGAACATAAATAATTATCTTACAGAATTTAAAATCCCGATGGATTTTGGTCCCATTACAATGTATGATCTTATGAGTCATAGTCCAGGTTTTGAAGACTATTTCTTTTATACTGGCTCATTCAACAAAGATATAGTTCTCTCATTAGAAGATTTTCTTCTTGAGTATATGCCTAAATGTGTTCGTCCTCCAGGTGAAGTATCTGCATATTCAAATTACGGTACATCTTTAGCAGGATATATTGTTGGCGAGATAACAGGAAAGCCCTTTCCACAATATGTGGAAGAAGAAATATTAACTCCTCTTGGAATGAATCGTTCAACATTCTTAAATCAACTTGAAGGTTTGGAAGAAAATCTTGTTACAGAATATTCGATAGATAAGAATTCCAATTTACATCCTTTAGATATTGATTCATACGGTATGGAATACGATCCTGCTGGATCACTAAAAACTACAGCTCTTGAAATCAGTTATTTTATGCGTGCTCATCTTAACAATGGTAGTTTTGATTCTAACCGTATTTTGGAAGAAACAACAACTCAAGAAATGCATACACGTCACTTCTCACATCATCCTGATTTTGATGGTTTTGCTCATGGTTTTTTTGAATTGACAATAAATGGAAAAAGAATTCTAAATCATGGAGGTTCCGTTTCATATACCCGTTCAGAATTAGTACTCATTCCTAAAGAACAGTTAGGGTTTTTTATCAGCTATAATGCTTATCATATTGATCCTATATGGGATGTTGTCTATGAATTTATGGATCATTTCTATCCCGTTGAACCTATTTCAGAACTAGAACCTGATCCCAATTTCAAACAAACAGGAAAGAAATTTACT
>JAEOTK010000065.1 GCA_016839875.1 Candidatus Heimdallarchaeota archaeon | reverse complement strand
ATAAGAAAATCTTCTTCAATATCCACATTCCGAACAATTGAAACAACATAGGGATGTTGAAGTGTTCGAATAGCTTCAAAAGCAGCTCTAGTTTTTCCAATTAACGATTTCCCAACAATAACTACACTCTCTTTTTTTTCTAAACATAAAACTATTTGAATATCGGTGTCTTGTTTATAATAAAATGGATGATATTCTCTTAATTTGAAAAATTTCTCAGGCTTAATCTCGTTGTTTTTTACCCAAACTATATGGTAATACTTCTTTATTCTTTTATACTCCTTTCTAAAAAGAGAAAACACTTTCTCAATAATTGTTATTATCACTCCTAACATTACAATCATTATACATATTGCCTATTTCTTATAAAGTTTATCAGAAAATAATGGAATGTATTTGAATAGAGTATAAATACAAATTATGAGATATTTTTTCATAGCAGCTAATTTTCATGAAATTTATGAATTCAATTTACTAGAACAAGAATGAAAATCATCTCTTAACATCTTGATGCGTTTTTATATTGTATTTTTGCTGATTTTGTAAGTATTACAATATATTAGTTAGAAGTAACACTTATGGGAAATTCTATTCTCCTTGGATATGAATATGATTTATTTTATGATAAAAAGGATGTTTCCATTGATATTAGTGAACTTCTCTATAATGTTGAGATTTATGGAATGATTGGCAGAGGAAAAACACGTTTAGTCAGTAATATTATACAACAGCTTTTTCGAAATAGAATACCTACTTTGATTTTTGATATCAAGGGAGAATATGCCACAACCTTTGCTGCTGAGCCAAATGTAGAGATATTTACAATTGGAGAACCGCATCCCCTCTGTATCAATCTTTTCGATACTAAAGATGAAGACGATGTCAGAGGAACCCTCTTAGTTATCGAAGAGATGATGGCTTCGTCTAATCAAGAATTCAGTCCTTCTATGAAGAATCTCTTCGAAACAGCTCTCTTCCTTACTCATAAAGCTGAGAATCGAACTTTAGAGACTTTCGTGGAAATACTCATCGCCTTGGCTAAGAAAACTAAACATATTACAACAATACAACATACTCTCGATGCGGTTCTTAATAGAATCAATTTTATTTTTAATCCCACCTGTTTTGAAATTCTAGGTGTCTCTGAAACAACTTTAAACTTCGAAGTTTTTGACCAAAAGAGAAGTATCATTCTTGACCTTAGTCAGTTTCAAAAAAGAGCTGCTAGACCATCGGACATTTACCTGATTTGCAATCTTATTTTGAAATTGTTTTACAGGTATGCATCCTCTAAGGAAATGACTAACAAGCTTCGTTATGTAGTGGTTTTAGAAGAAGCGATAAACATTATACCTAAAATGTTCAGAACAACTAGTTCAGCTTCTTTGATTACAGCAGAAAACAACTTCTTACTTGGCAGAAGTCTAGGGATTGGGCATATAACTATCTCTCAAATGTGGGAAAGTGTAAGTAATATTGTTCATGGTAATTCTTCAACCAAAATTGTCTTTCGATCAAATCAAGATATAGAAAAAATAGCAAAAGCTTTCAATTTTGAAGATGAACATTACTCTCGTCTCCAACAGTTACCCATTCGTCATTGTTTTTTCTGGAAAGATGGGCAGAAAGAAGTTGCAGAAATGATAACTGCAGATTTTACACTAGCTCCGCTTAAGTATAATGGTTACATTATCTTTCTTAGGAAAAAATACTCCTCTTCTACTTATCCTCTACTTTTTAATAACTTCATAGATATGCGAGCAGCACTGTATGAAAAACTTAGCAACACAAAGCAATCCACAAAGAAAAAGAAAACAAAGGTGATCGAAGCTAAACAAAAACCTAAGAGTAGTTCTAGTGAAAAAAAAGAATCTGGAACTAAAAAAGAACCTATTATCAAAATTTCTTTATCTGAAAAGCAATACAATTCAGATGATGTATGTTTCACTTTTTGCAATTTAAGTAAGGATTCGGAAAAATGTAAAGAAATCAGAAAGAAGGCAGATAAAATTAGCTCCCTACTAGTAATGAGTTTTACGAAGGATGAGATAGAACAAGCAATTCTGGAAACTTCAAATAAAACATTAGGGGATTTAGTGATGCAAATTGCTTTAAAGCACAAACTTTCCCACAATAGACATATCCTATTCTGTGCTCAGAGAAAACTAACTAATTATCTATTAACATGAAGAGGATAATTGTGAAGAAAAATAAATGGTGGAAAAGGACTAGGGAATCCATCCTCCTCCATAATCGTCACTAGGATCAAGAGGACATTTTCCATTATCTACTTCCCATCCATCTTCTTTTCCTCCATCGTCCGTATCATCATCGAATGGATCCGTAAGATAGACCATCAGTTCTTCATAATTCGTTAGTCCATCGTTATCAGGATCGTCATCAGCATCATCAACTAATGGATTCGTTCCCTTTGTATATTCTAAAGAATCGACCATTCCATCATTATCCGTATCTGAAGACAAAGGATTGGTACCTATTGAAACCTCACAACCATCTGCCAATCCATCATCATCACTGTCTGAATCTAATGGTTCTGTATTGTATGTATTAACTTCAACTCCATCATTTAATCCATCATTATCTGTATCGGGATCACCAACATTTGTATAATAAATGAGTAATTCTTCTCTATCAGATAACCCGTCATCATCCATATCGTAATCTGCTGGATCAGTCAAATACACAAAAACCTCATCGTAATCGCTTAATTCATCACCATCAGTATCAGAATCAAATCTATTGGTATAATAATAGTATTTTTCGTAAGCATCAGTGAGACCATCTTCATCAGAATCAGCAAAGTATAGTTCCGCAGCATCGATTGCTTTAGTAGCGTTTACTTCTCCATACCCGTAATAATCATCTTTCCCATTGGGACCTAAATCAGTAGCTGTCATTCTAAGCACATCTTTAACTTGAGAAGGAGTTAGTGAAGACTGTGCTTCTAGTATCAATGCACAAAGACCTGCAACGTGAGGACATGCCATTGAAGTTCCACTTGAGACATTATACGCATTGTTTAAATAAGTACTATTGATTGCAGTTCCTGGAGCAACAATATCTAAATCCTGTCCATAGCAGCTCGCTTCATCGGGTTTCCATCCAAAATCAGGATAGCCACCTCTCGTATGGTTTTGGTTAGTTGCTCCAACGGAAATTACTTCTGAATAATTTGCAGGACAGCTAATCTCTCTATTGTCATTCCCAGCTGCTGCTATAAGTACAACTCCACTATCATAAGCATACCGAAGTGAATTATAGAAAATATCACCAAGATCATAGTGATAGCCCCAACTCATGGAAATAATATCAGCACCATTAGAAACTGACCAATTTATTGCTTGAGCTAAGATAATTTTGCTTACAAACTGTTTATATTGATTTGCTATTCTAGCTATTAGAAACTCGCATTCTGGAGCTACTCCAATTATACCAAGATCATTATCTTTTGCACCTGCAATTCCTGCACAATGTGTTCCATGACCGTCTCCATCTTCTGCATTAGAATCTCCATAATAGAAATCTTTTTCCCCTGCAATTTTATTGACAAATTCCCAGTGTAACCACCCAGTTTGTTTATCAATTCCACTATCCAGTATTGCAATTTTAATTCCTGCTCCCGTATAATTTCCATTTGTATCAGTCGCATCTTCATAACCTCCAAAGACAACTTCTGCATCAATACGATCAACGCCCCAATCAAGAAAATCACCAAAGAATGATATTTCACTATCTTCTTCTTGAGAAAGTGAATAAGCTTTTCCTGTCTCTGTAGAAATCACTGTAATAATTTTGTTTGTTGTGTTTGAAAGTTCAATGCTTGATTCTGT
>JAEOTK010000408.1 GCA_016839875.1 Candidatus Heimdallarchaeota archaeon | reverse complement strand
TGTAGATAAAAAAAATAGTACTAAATTTCTTGACTTAGAACAAATCTTACGGATTTTAAAAAATGATTTCAAGGTAGAAAAACTACTTGTAGAAGGGGGTTCTGCAGTAATAACACAGTTCGTTAAGTATGGATTGTTTGATGAGATGTATATCTTTTATGCGCCGATTTTTGCTGGTACTAAAAAAGCTAAATTACTTTATGAAGAACTTGTCATTGAGGACATAGATGACACAAACAGTTTAGATGTCGCTAAAATAGAAAAACTAGATCAAGGATTCCTAGTAACAATTAAACAAAGATAAAGATGATAAGTGATGAACGTAGATTATTATCTTTCCCTCCTTCGAGATGATAAAGAAGAACTAGTTGCACAAGCTTATGAAAAGAGAATTAAAACTTACGATCAAGTAATCACTTATTCCAGAAATATCTTTATTCCTGTTACTCACCAGTGCAGGAACAGATGTGATTACTGTGGATTTGTATCTGATGATCCTAATAGTTGGATTACTCCAAAGGGTTTTGGCAAACTTCTATTACAAGCTAAAAACTCAAAAACCAGCGAAGTCTTGATTACGTTGGGAGAAAAACCAGAAGAAAAATACAAAAGCGCTAACGAATTTCTTCATAGTTATAATTTCTCTTCTACTGTTGACTATGTAAACTATTTATGTGAATTGACATTAAAGGAAAAACTGCTACCCCACTCTAATTTGGGGATTTTATCTTACAATGAACTCAAACTGCTAAAAGAAAGAAATGCAAGTTTAGGTTTGATGCTTGAAACTAGCAGTTCAAGACTCATGAAAGAAGGAGAACCTCATTTCTTATCTCCAGGAAAAAATCCCGAAGTCAGACTAGACGTAATTAGAAATGCTGGAAAACTCATGATTCCTTTCACAACTGGTATTCTTATCGGAATAGGAGAAACGTGGGAAGAAAGAGTAGATTCTTTACTAAAAATATGTGAAATTGCTAATAAGTATAAGCACATTCAAGAAATAATCATACAGAATTTTAACCCTCAAGCTAATACCCCTATGGAAAAACACCCACCTCCGTCAGAAGAAGATTTTCTATTATCAGTCTCTCTAGCAAGAATAATTCTACCTTCAGAAATAAGTGTTCAAATCCCTCCAAACCTTAATAAAGATCGGATTATTGCAGCATTAAATTATGGTGCGAATGATTTAGGGGGTATATCTCCAATCTCAATTGATTTTATAAATCCAAAGAAGGAATGGCACAATGAGACTCAGCTGAACGCTCTTCTTAAAAAAGAGTCACTTGTTCTTCAGAAAAGACTTCCCGTTTATCCTCAATATGAAAAGTATTTAAGCAGTAGAATACGCGAGATAATTGAGGATTATCATAAAAATGAAGAAACTGTCTCCACCTAAAATCGACGATATGTTTGATTTACAATCTTTTCGTGAAACACACTCTACTGATATTAATGAATTAAAGCATATGTTGAGCAAAAGGGGAAAAGAATTATGGATTCAAGCCTCTCTTGCAGATGAATTAAGAGCACAACAAGTTGGAGATAATGTTTCATTTGTTATTAATCAGAATATCAACTTTACACAGTATTGCATTGGTTCATGTAGATTTTGCACTTTTAGAGCTGAATATGATACCTCAAAAGAAAAATCGAAAAGAATGTCTATGAATGAAATTGCTATTGAAGCTGAGAAAGCAATAGTAAGAGGTTGTACGGAAATATGTGTTCAAGGCGGTTTAGATCCTGATTTGAGTTTTGATTATTATATAGATATCTTAAGAACAATAAAAAGCAAATCATCAAAACTTCATATACATGGTTTTTCTCCTGCTGAAATTGCTTATATGTCTCAAATTACTAACGAATCTGTTGAAGATATTCTTAAGGAATTGATTAAGAATGGACTGGGTTCTATTCCTGGAACAGCTGCAGAAATCTTGGTAGATGAAATTCGTAGAATAATCTGCCCTGAGAAAATCTCTTCTAAACAATGGGTGGATATCATTCTCACAGCTCATCATCTTGGAATTAAAACATCCTCTACTATGATGTATGGGCATGTTGAATCACTAGAAGATGAAGCTGAACACTTAGTGTTATTAAAACACATTCAAGAGATTTCACAAGGATTTACTGAATTTGTTCCTTTACCATTTATACACTCAAATACGGTACTGTACAAATTCTTAGGAGCAAGATCAGGTAGTACAGGAATGCATGATTTGGCACTCTTTAGTACCGCAAGATTGTATCTTGGGGAAATTATTCCTAATATTCAAACTTCTTGGGTAAAACTGGGACCAAAATTTGCGCAAGTGACACTCAACTCTGGTGTAAATGATTTAGGAGGAACCTTGTTTTCAGAGAAGATCACAAAGAGTGCCGGAGGACTTTACGGAGAAGAAAAAACAGTTGAGGAATTCCTAGATATTATCAGAGATGCAAATAGAATTCCAGTTCAAAGAGACACAGAGTATAATCTAATAAAACTGTTTGAGTAAGAATAAGCCAAGTTTTAAATTGAATGCTGACAACCTATGTTATAGTTATATGAGCTCAAAAAAACGGACAACACCTGAATTATGGAAGGCTCTTTCTAATGAAATTAGAAGAGAATTATTGTCATATATAGGGGAAAAACGTGTCGTTTCTTTTACAGAGATTCAAGCCAGATTTCAGATGAAAGTAGGTACTCTCTATCATCATATTGATACACTAGGAGATCTCATTACACAGGATCAAACAAAGA
>JAEOTK010000407.1 GCA_016839875.1 Candidatus Heimdallarchaeota archaeon | reverse complement strand
TTAGATGATTTAAGATAGCTGTAGAGTAAATATGGAAAGTATTCAATAATAAACTTGAAATGAAACATTGCATGGTTCAGTTTTACTTAAAGAAAATCTTTTTTCGCTTGAATATGTAGAGAGCTAGAACTATAGCTACAGCACTTGAACTGAAAGTTCCTATCCATAGCCAGATTTTTCTACCATCTAGCGTTTCAATTTCAGGATTCTCTGAAATTATGTAGACATTCATCATATTTTCATCTGAAGTAAAATTATAATCATTTCTTTCAAATTCAAACTTCGACTCATTTAGCCATATCCCATAAGCTTCTGTTAGACCTGTACTTTTAGTACCATCAGGATCCAAAGAGTAGATATTTGAATGACCAGTCAATTCTGCAGTTTCCATAAGCACATGTTTTGCTGACCAATAATCCATCGCAACAGGATCAAAACCTGCTATTAGCATATCTACTCTAGTTGCTTCTGTATAGCTTGTGGATGGTCCTTCAGAAGTTGAAGTTTCTGGGTTAGCATTTATCCAAATCGCATCAATAATGTTCAATGTTGGAAGACCACATTCTATCATCAGAGTTGCCATTGCACCATATGCTATAGTAGAATGACCGTTAGCAAGTGACTCTGTTTGAACTCCCATATAATTCTTTAATGTAGCAGTAACTCCATAACCACTATGTGATTTCAATACTGGTAAATTAATGACTTTCAAATTGTCTTCATAGTGAGAGCCATTCCAGATCCCGTTTTTGAAACTGACTTTGGTACCAAATAATGTCTCAAATTTTGGATATGACACATACACTTTTGTTTCTAGATCTTGTGTATCATAAACAATATATCCATCATCCATGTCTCCATCCGAGTATTCCTGTACTTCATCTCTTCTGATATCGTCCCACAAGAAAGTTGATATATTATAACTGGCAGAAAACATATTTACGACATCTTGAGTTGATTGTCCATGATCTTCAGCATTACTATATGCTCTGTCTAAATCTCCACTACCTTGTCCATTATCTGCAACAATTAACTCACCCTCAAATCCATCAGGATGATCAACTATAGCTTGTATTAATTCTTTTAGAAAATCAGTATTTGTTCCACCTCGAGCTGACCATTGGGCGTTAACTTTCAGCAAAACTACGTCGGATTTAGAAATTAAACCATCAGGTCCTTGGTTGATACTGGAGTTTGAAGATAGGTAAAATGAAACATTCTTGGTTCCCATTAAATCTATCAAATTTGAAACATGAGAAATATTTTTTCCATTAACTACGAAGATGTCAGAAGCCATATCACTTGTTGATTCTAAAGGTTCGAGTTGTAATTGTACTTCTTCGAATGTTGTCAAAGAATGAAAAGCATAGGCTCCACATATTGGTGAAATAACTAAAGCAATAGCAAATATTGGTTTGCTGTAGGGTTTAATTTTCTTCCAGTACAATGGAAGAGTAAGAATAGGAATCAAAGCTCCTAGACTTAATGAAATATTCTTCAAAGCTTCTTGCTGACAAGGATAAATAATACGGGATGGTTTTCTTCCTGTTCTAAAAAGAAACCAAACTAGATTTAATAAGCCAAATACAACTATATTATTGTAAAATTTCTTTGGCTTGAAAATATGATCGTGATTTATTTTTTGATTCAAATGAAAACTGGATTCTTCTCTTTCTTCACTCATGTGTAAAAAAGATAGTTGTCCACACTGCTATAAATTTTGTGCAATTCTTTAGAATTCATGAGTTTCAGAGGTGGAAGAAAACATTTGAGTGTGCGACTTTTAACACATAGTCGTAGTTTAATCAAGAAGCATTTTTTAGCAATGTTTTTATTTTTCCGGAAAAATTCTACTGTTGAGACAATTGATACATGAATTAAAAGAATCTGAGTTTGATATAGCTAGACCTCTATTTTCTAACCAAATAAAATACCAATTAATGTTGTTATCAGTTTTTGAAAGAAATAAACTAGGAAGAATATTTGTAGATGATAAGACTAATCCAAGCTCTGGTTTTTGTTACATTGAATCAGTGTTTTTCATTTTTGCTGGTTCTTCTAGAAACACTGGATTCAACAATGAATTAAAGAAAACTCTTGTAGATGATATCTATCCAAATTACAAGGGAACTTACCCTGTGATTTTTGTCTTTTATGATCCTGAATGGACAGAAGAGGTTAATGGGATAATTGATGTTTCAACTGGTGAAGGAATTTATTACGAATTAAATAGAAATGAAAGAAAAGAATGTGATTGCACATTGACGCCAGATTTTACGATTGAAAGAGTAGACAGAGAGTTTATTGAAAGAAAATTATATACAATTCCAGATGAAATCCATATTGAAAAGTGGCTTAGCAACATGTACGAATCACTAGATAAATTCTATCAAAGAGGATTTGCATTCGCAGTGGTTTATGATAAGAAATTAGTTGTAAGTTTTTGTCACTGTAGTTATCTCTCAAACGATAAAAGTAGATGTGAACTTGGAATTGTTACAAAATCAGATTTCCAAAGAAGATGAATAGGAAAGAATATTCTATTTCATACGCTTAATCATTGTTGGGAAGAAGGAGTCAAACTAGCAGGTTGGCATACCACTGAAGATAACATTGCTAGTATAAAGTTAGCAGAAACAGTTGGTTACAAATTTAACAGAAAATATCCAATTTACTTCGGAAGTTGGTTTAAGGAAACAAAATGAGTTTGGATGAAATATCAATGCGTTTCCCTGTGATTTTCGGAAATTCTTTTAACTTCAATGTTTTTTCATATATTGATTGATTTTGATTCATGAACTAAAGAATGATGAATTCCAATTGGTACGTCATCTATTCGCAGATATAGAAAAATACAACCTTTCCGTACGTTCTGTCTTCGAGAAGAATTATCGAGGAAGGATATTTGTGGATAGCAAGGAGAAACCAAGTTCAGGATTCATGTATCTTGGTAGACGAACTTTCAATTTTGTAGGATCGTCAGAAAATACTCGATTCATCAAATCTCTGATGAAGGTTCTGAAGAAAGATATCTTCCCTAATAACAGAGAAAAAGGCAGTAAGAAGTTCATGATTTTCTTTGATGATTGTTGGGAAAAGGAGATTACAAGTTTATTTGAGGATTTATCAATCGAAGAAAGAATGTTCTATAATCTAAAACGTGAAGATAAAAAGAAACTAGAGTACACATTATCTCCTGAATTTATGTTTGAAAGAGTAGATAGTGATTTTATTGAAAAGAAAACCTACATCTACCCTGATGAGATCCCAGTTGAGAGATGGATAACATATCTTTGGGGAACACATGAGAATTTCTTTAGCAAAGCGTTTGCTTTTGCAATAGTTTATGATGAAAAACTAGTTGTTAGTACCAGTTTTTGTAACTATCTCGCAGAAGATATGAGTAGATGTGAAATAGGTATCATAACTAAATCAGATTATCACCGTAAAGGTTTAGGTAAGAATCTTATAACACATGTTCTTGAATACTGTTGGCAACAAGAAATAGATGAAGTAGAATGGCATACAGCTGTAGAAAATATTGCCAGTAGGAAACTCGCTGAATCTGTAGGTTTTAAGTTTAGCAGAGAATACAAGATTTACTATAGTGATTGGTTATAGAAGAGTAAGTTATTTTCTGCCAAATGTTTAAAAGATAGTTTTAGGTTCAAATTCTTGTATAAAAATGAAATACGATTTTGACAAATTAATAGATCGTACAAATACTCATTCAGTAAAATGGGATAAACATTTACTCAAAGAGTTTTTTGAAACTGATGATGTTCTTCCATTATGGGTTGCAGATATGGATTTCCAATGCCCACAACCTGTTGTAGAAGCAGTAAAGAAAAAAGCTGCTGAAGAGATATATGGTTATAGCTGGCATAAAACTCCTGCTTATTTTGACGCAGTTGTTAGATGGATGGATAGAAGACATGATTGGTTAATTGAGACTGACTGGATCACCTATAGTCCTGGTGTTGTTCCAGCAATAGATATTATGATCAGAGCATTTTCTAATGTTGGAGATAAAGTAATTGTCCAAACTCCAGTCTATTATCCTTTCTTCTCAGCCATACAAAATAATGGCAGACAATTACTTCAAAACCAGCTTAAATTTGAGAATAATAAATATGCTATAGACTTTGATGATTTTGAAGAAAAAGCTAAAGATCCTCAAACAAAGATATTTGTCTTCTGTAGCCCTCACAATCCTGTTGGAAGAGTTTGGACAGTTGATGAACTTAAAAAACTTGGAGAAATATGCTTGGAAAACGATGTTTTAGTTATATCGGATGAGATATGGAATGATCTTATACTTACTGGTTACAAGCACACTATTTTCACAAACGTTGAAGAAGACTTCAAAGATAATACAATTATCTGTACGGCACCAAGTAAAACCTTCAATATGGCAGGATTACAGATGTCTAACATCATCATCCCCAATAAAAAACTTCGAGAATCATTCAATTTTAGCATTTCTAGACAGAACAGTTTAGGAATACCAAATGCATTTGGAATTGTAGCTTTGATAGCAGCTTATGAAGAAGGAG
>JAEOTK010000406.1 GCA_016839875.1 Candidatus Heimdallarchaeota archaeon | reverse complement strand
ATCAAACTATTAAGAAAAAACCACTCGATTATCTTCATAGAAACAAGAGAAAAGGAATTTTGCTCTTTTCCTCCAAATGAGATAAGATATGATTATGATTCGTTGGGAGAAGATTTTATTCAAGCAATGGAAGTGCTTGAACTTGATCCAATGGAATGCGTGATTACAGGCTCTTCTGTTTCTTCTGTTGGTGTTTTTGAATCTATGAGTACACACGATTATCAACCATTCCTCTCCGTTCACTCTTCCCCTCAAGCTCACTACGAAGCTAACAACAAGCCAAAAATCCTTGCTACTTATTTCCCTTATTGGTTCGTAGCCATGGTTAAACCTATTGTTTTTCTAATTTACAAAATCAAATTCAGGAGAGACAAAGAGTCAGGAATGAGTAGAATTCATACTCTACGTAGAATGCTCCAGAAAAGTCAAATACAATGGATGAGGAAACTAGAATCCTTCATGCCCGAATATAACATGAAGAAAGAAGCAGTGAAGAACATCAATAGTCCTGTTGTCGTTGTTGGAGCAGTTGATGATCCTGAACATGATTCCAGTTCAGTTGAGGAAATTGTTGATTTAATACCGGGGGCAAAGTTTCGACCTGTTCCTTTCAAAGATGACACACATAATGAGACATTCGCTAAAATCATTCTTGAAGAAATTGAAATCTACTCTAATAGAAAATGAATGTATCTTTGAATTTTCCCGTGTTTATAAATCAATTTGAATATTGTACGTTGTATGAAAGATTTAGAGAGAAGAATCAGAAAATTCAGATTCAAGGATGTTGAAGATAGTTCTTGGCTGTTTTTCTCCATTTTGATAATTCTATTAATATCTCTTACTGTTATTCTATTTTAATGAAACAATGAAACATGAACTGAAGATAAACGAAGAAGATAAATTATCACTCAAATTTTATTAATTTTAGAAATTCTATTCTCTTTGATTTTATTTTGTCCATATCTTCTCCTACCCACATGAAATGACCTCCATGTGTTACCAAGAGCTCATAATCTTTTAGGTTGGCTATGAGATATTCTGCATTTAACCATTTAACATCATTATCATCTTTGCTATAGACCAATAAGGATTTTACATTGATATTGTCAACTGGAATATTCTCGATAGATGTCATGAGTTCTATATCATGATTTAGACCAAGTTTTCTTAAGCTCATTGGAACAGTTGTATCCATAAAATCTATTAGCCATCTCCTTCTCTCCTTATCTTTTGAAACTAGTTTAGTAAATCTCTTAATTTCTTCCTTGTCAAGTGAAGTTTCCAACCTGATTATACTTTTGAAAGTAAACCTGAAAGCTATTCTAACAACTATTACAGTAACCCAGCTTAAGAAATCCTGTATTCTTTCGCTCGTTAATAACTCCATCCAAAATGAATCTGGTGCTTCGCTTGGAATCTCGTATATTGTACTAACACCCGCTTCCATCATTAGAGCATGAGTCCTCTCAGGATACTTATTTGCAAAATATAGTGCAAGGGGACCACCTGCTGAGTATCCCATGACAACTACTTTATCTATTGCTAACTTGTCTAATAATTCAACATACTGATCAACTTGTTCCTCATAGGAAAGAGGAATAAAAGGTGTTCTTAGATATCCTGGTCTTGAAACTGAGAGTAATGAATATCCTTCCTCTACCATGTTTTCAAGTAAGATTGCTTGATCAATTCCTCCAGGTCCCCCATGCATAAAAAATAACACTGGTCCCTCTCCAGTTAGTTTATAATGTATTTTCCCAATCGCTGTATCCAGTACTTCCCCATCATACATTACCCTACTTGCAGATTTTTTCCACAGAACATACCAAATTATCAGAAGGACAATTAGTGTTACTATTACAATTAAAACAATTACTATTGTACGCATTGGTACATCTTTTATTTGCTATTTATTAAATTTTGTAGAAGATATCTTTTCCATTTACATCGTTCATTTCAAGCGTCTTACTTGAGTGTTGCACCACATTCTCTACAAAATGAAGCACCCTCACGAACCTCATTTCCACAATTACTACAAGTTAAGACAGGTATTTTCGTCTCAACTTCTGGTTCAGCTTTAGGTGGTTCTATTTGCTCAATAATTTGAGGTTGAACAGCAGGCTCATGTTCAACTTCTGGAATCACATCAGGTTTACTTGTCCATCTTTCTCTGAAAACCATAAAGTAAGCTGCTACAAATGCAAGAGCTAAAATACCAATTATTGAAAGAGCGATAGTAAGCCCCTGCGGGAAACCATTTCCATTTGGACCGTTTTGTGGATCAGTAATTGTTGGAGTTATACAACCTTCTTCAACATTAAGTGGATAGCGATCATAAACTTGGTCTTCTTCATTAATTACGTAATAACAATAATTACCTAAATCGCTCCAGAAATTCCCCCAATGCATATCTGGTTCATACCAATAGTTTCCAGGAGAACCATCATATGCTTGTGGAGAACTTCCAACATCACTGAGGAAGTAATTATGGTAAATGTAATTCTCAGTATACGGATCATCCATATAGAAACCATGCCCACCACTATCTACGAAGTAATTTTCAAGAAAGAAAGAACCTTCTCCTGTAAAACCCTCATAATTTGATGAACCTATAGTTACGTAAATACCTACAGTGTTTCCATCACAAGTATTGTTACTAACCGTACAATCATCGCTATTAGTTAAAATGATACCATTCGAACTATGAAAGTTGCAAGTATTATTCATGACTGCAGTAGATCCTGAGATTATAAAAGCCCTTCCCGATAACGAAATTCGAGCGAGACATATCCGAAACGAGGTTGAACGCATACTAACTTGGCGGGGGACGGAGACTCCTGACAAGGTCAAATCACGAGCTAAATCAGCAGTTAATGAGATTCTGGACGCTCTAAAACTTCGTGAAAGT
>JAEOTK010000405.1 GCA_016839875.1 Candidatus Heimdallarchaeota archaeon | reverse complement strand
GCATAATACTCTTCAGGTAAAATATCTATTCTATCTTTCATAATTCTTTCAAGCTCAATGTTTAAAGGAATCATGTCGATGTCATAATCCTTCAAAGCATTGTTAGTGAGATCTCCACAACTATCAATTACGATTTTAACTTTCATCCGGATAGATGTGATGTTGAGAGAGATATAAATTTTGCTAGAGAATTACTACTTTAAAAAACGTATTTACATTTAGCTATTTGTAGAATTATTTATTAAGAATATAATTGAACTCTCTCTATGGAAGAGGAATTTATCCAAAGTTCTAGTGAACCAGAAATTTTCATCCATCATAGATTTTTTTCTGCTTTAGATAAAAAAAATACTACTAGAACTATTGTAATGATTCCAGGATGGCTTGATACAATTGAGAGAAGGATGGTATTAGTACAGGAATTTAGAAAACTAGCAAATATCATGATCTATGAAGCTAGAGGTTTTGGTAAATCAACAGGACCTAAGAGAAGAGGACTTTACACTAATCAACTATTATTAGATGAATTACAAAAAGTTTTACAGCATTATAATCTTGAGAATGATTTCTATATGTGGGGAACAAGTTTTAGCACTTCTCTCATTTTGCAATATGCTCTTGAAAAAAAAGAACCTGTTCCAAAGGCACTTCTTGTTGCTAGTCCTGTTACAAAATTTAAAACAAAGTGGTGGTTTGATATTCTTAATTTACTACCTTTTTTCCTACTCAAGATAGTTGTAAAAATTGTTTTGATCTTTCTAAGAAGATACCTCAAAAAGAAACAACCTGATGACGAAAATAACATAGATTATGCAGATCAAAGATTTAAGGAAGTTAACTTATACGCTCAAATTCGAGTATTACTTGAAGCTATGCATAATTTTGATATAAGGGGAAAAGAAAATCAAATAAAACAACCTATGTTGATTTTTACAGCAGAAACAGACTGGTTTACTAATCCTGAAATCTCTAAAACATTTGCAAAATTAAATCCTAAATCAAAAATAGTGAGTTTAGGAAAAACTCATCGAATAGTTGTTGCAGGGGAAGAGAATATCAGTAAACATGTTCGAGATTTCATAAACACACTATGAAGTATAGGCAATTATTTCTCATATATTACTACTTATTTACTTCTCTTACAAAGGATATAGGATGGATGAAAAGTACCTTGCTGTTTCAGAAGATCCAATAATAGAAATAAGACATGCTTTCTTTGATTCTTCAAATAACAAATATAGAGATAGAACTATAGTTATGGTTATTGGATGGTTAAGTAGTATAGAAGAAAGAATGCCATTGATTAATTCTTTCAGAAGTATTGGCAATATTATAATCTATGAACCAAGAGGTTTTGGCAAATCAAGTGCTCCGCAGAAAAAAGGATTTTATGGAATAGAGGATTCTACTTTAGATTTTGCAAAAATAATCGAATTATATTCCCTCCAGGATAGAGATTTTTATGTTTGGGGAAGCAGTTATGGTTCTGCGATTGCATTACAATATTCTGTTATGAATACAGGACCTAGACCAATAGCTTACATTCTAGCTAGTCCAGAATCTTCTTGTCAGACTAGATGGTGGATTCAAATGATGCAATACTTCCCAAGGTTCTTTTATTCAATATTAGCAAGAATTGTTTTATTTTATATTAATTTAACAACTAGAAGGAAAAATCCAGATGATGTTCAAGATATCTCAAAAACTCTCAAAGATTTTAAGGAAAGAAGTATTTATGTTCAAACAAGAATATATTTCGAATGTCTTGCAAAGTATAATATTGAAGGTTTAGAACACAAAATTGATACACCACTTTTGATATTTATAGCCAAGAAAGACTGGTTTTCAAAACCAGAAAATTCAAAGAAATTAGCTAATTATAATCCTGATTCCAAAGTAATAACCGTAGGTGATTCTCATCGAAGTATTGTTGAAAATTCTGAATCATTATCAGAGCATATTAATGAATATATAACGAAACTTGAAAACTAATAAGGTTTATATTAAGAAAAACTATTATCTTACTTGATTTATATGGTCGTTTTCGAAGTAAATGAAGTAACTTTATACAAGATGGGAATAGGATGGTTATCATCTAAAGCTTCTTTTCAAGACAAGGAAGTACTGTTTCCTGTATTAGTTAAAAATCAAAATGATTTTCTAAAAACATTTCATGTAGATGTGGAAGGAGAAGCTCTTCTTTCTTCAATCGCTTTTGACACAGAAGAGCATAAGGATTTACAGATTGATCAAGATGGATATGCTTTGACTTCTATGCTGAGTCTCTTATCTGGTTCTAAAGTTGTTTTAGTAACAGAAACCAAGGAATCAATTAGAGGAAGGTTAATTGGATATCAGGATTTGTCAACAGACGATTCAGAGGAGCAAAATATCGAGATTGTTTTAGCAACTGAAGATAACTCAATTCAGCACTTTGATTCTAGTAAGATAATCAATATTTTACCTGTTGAGGATTTCTTCAAAAAAACACTTACTGAACAATTAGATCTTCTATCTAGAAGTAAGAAAGAGAATGTTAAGAATCTGAAAATATCCTTTACCGAGGAAGGAGAAAAAGATGTTTCAGTCTCTTATCTAACAGAATTACCTGCCTGGTTATCATCTTACAGAATATACTCTCTTGATGATGAAAATGCGGTTTTTGAACTGTGGAGTCTAGTTACAAATAACTCTCAACAAGACTGGATTGATGCTCAAATGCATCTGATTACTGGTCTTCCAATATCATTTAGGTATGATGTTAGTTCTCCTTGGATTATTGATCGTCCTTTTGTTTCCAGACCTAAACAGATGGGAATAAATGTGATGACCCCGGAAGCAGAATATAAGGAACTTGCAAGACCTGCTCCTCCTCCAATGGGAGCTGCTGCTGCACCTATGAAGAAAGCTAAAAGGATGAGATCTGTTGCAAGTATGGCTGTAGCAGATGACTATATAGAAGAAGAACCTTACGAATATTCTGTAGGAGCTGCTGAATCAGCTGAGATTGTTACATCAACTGAAAGTGTATCTTTTAGTTTGAAACAACCTGTAACAATCAAAAAAGGAGAATCTGCTCTACTTCTGCTTCATTCAAAGAATATACCAAAAAAGACTCTCTACATATTCAATCAAGCTCAACATGCTACTCATCCCTTCAAATCAATTAAAGTTGAGAATGTTACTGGATTTGGATGGGAAGAAGGACCCGTGACAATATATGAAAAAGGGAACTATTCTGGAGAGGCAATGCTCAAACGCGTTCCAAAGACAGAAAAACAGATTCTACCATATCTTGTAGAACAAGATGTTACAATAAAACAAGAAGAAGAAAATACAACAAAGAAGATTAGTGTATCTATTTCAGGACAATATTATGTTGAAACTTATCTTAATTCTAAAACTTTCAAGTTAGAAATTGATAATAAATCTGAAGAGGAAAAAACCATAGTTTGTGAAGTAGTAAAGCAATATGGATATGAATTAGATAAGAAGAAATCAAAAGTAGCAACTAAAGAAACTCCAAACTACTTCAGAGCAGAGGTTAAAGTTGAACCAAAGACACTTGTTAAAATCAAAATTCCTACAATAAGAAAGACTTCAGAAAGTGTATCAATTGCATCTATATCCGACGATTATCTTGATGATTTATTGAAATTAGAAACTCTCACTGATAAACAGCTGAGTACTCTGAAGAAGATTAAGCAAATAAGGAAAGAAAAAGTGAAAATAAGTAATCAAATAGATATTGAACAAACAAATCTTGACCGAATAGATAAAGAGTATAAGCGAATAACGCAATCTATAAACGTTTTAACTAGTGAAGGAGACGAAGGAAAAACAAGAGCAAAATACGTAGAAAGAATGAATACTCTGTTTGAAACAATGGAAAGCAAAAGAACAGAGATTGAAGCGTCTCAAGAGAGATTGGAAAAAATAGATGAAGAGATTTACAAATTACTAGACAAACTCTAATACTTTAATTTACCAAATGCTTAACTCTTCTTTTTTTCTTTTTCATAATCGTTAAATTCGTTGATCAATCCATTTATCAACAGATTCAAATAATTGATGCCTACCAGCATCTTTTGGAATAACATGTCCTCCTTTTTCAATCCATTCAATTTGCTTGTCTTTAGAAGCTACAGTTTCTAGTATCCACTTGGCATGACCTGATGGAACACTGAGATCTTTTTTACTCTGAATAATCAGAATAGGAACTTCGATAAAAGGTGTGAGTCTTTTCACTTCCTTCATCAATTCATAAAGTTGTTTTACACTTTTAGTAGGATAATAATCATAACTAACATGTGTTTCTAAAGCTTCCATATCTTCCCATCCACTTTCATAATTTCTATGCCGTGGATAGAAGTAATGTGCAAAAGGGAATATCTTGAATAAATACATCCTCCAATCTGGAGGTTTAATAGGGGCAGCCATTGGTATAAT
>JAEOTK010000404.1 GCA_016839875.1 Candidatus Heimdallarchaeota archaeon | reverse complement strand
GTATTCCTGAACCTGAATCTATGGATCATCTAATAATGAAAAAAATCCTAAGCGAACGATTGAATATTAAACCTGAATTTGTTGAATACTATCTTTTCAGAGGAGTAGTTCCCGATGTTTATGATCAATCAAATGATGTAGTATTTGAATGCCAACGTTCCTCAATAACTGTTGAGGAGATAAAAAGAAGGAATACAATCTATAACAGTCTAGGCCTAGAAGTTATTTGGATTTTCTGGGGGAGCAAAGGCTATTTAAGTAGAGTAGAAGAAGATACTAACAAAGTTCATGATAGTTACTGGTCTAATCCTGCTTATGTGAAGAAACATGATTACAGTGATTTCATTAGAATAAAAAAATCTGAGGAAGAGACTCTTCTCAAGGTTAAACATAAAATAGGTAAAATTTCTCTTCTTATTTTATGTGACTTCGTAATTCCTGATGAATATTGGGATTTACTAGAAGATTATGAGTTCGAAGATGAGGTTTATGAAAAAGAAGAAGAGAAGATATCTGAAATGCACAGAGATTATCGAAATTACGATTTTAAGGTGTATTTAATTGGGGATTTACCTAATAAGAAGACAATCAAGATAAGTAAGAGAATTGACTCTTTTTTTAACTTGTATCCTGATATTTTATTTAGTATCAAAAAAGATGAATTGAAAAAACCTATTGATGAATTCCTGCAGAAATTAGAAAACTAAAGTTACAGTAATTATAGTTTTATCGAATCTGTAAGAAAAGAATCCTTCTCTTCATTAGGATTAGTTTGTGCAAAATTACTAGGTTGATTTCCGATTTTAAAAAACTGAAAGAATGAGATCTTTAAATCTCTTGAGACAAAAACAACAGCCAGTAGAGTAAACATGACAATCAAAAACAGATATATTGGAGATACTATTGTAAACTTTGCCATCCACTGTCCTGTATTTACTTGATGATGTCGATTAAATAAGAACCATGAGGCACCAATAATTAGAGAAGAAACTATGCTTACATAGACAAGAAAGACATACCTTTCCTCAAGATATCTTCTCTTCAAGTATGGAACTTTCAGAGATGGAAACAATAAACTAAAAGAGATGTATATAATCCATAATGAAACTATGGTTCCGATAAATGCTAGAATTATTCCACCAACTGTTCCACTTGAGAATATCTCAGGAGTAGTTAGGTTTTCAATCATAGTTAGCGAGTAATCAAATGTTAGAAAAGAGATGTATGGACCTATAGTAAGATAACCTAAAGATAGTACGAAAAGTACTGCATTCAAGAGTTTTCTAGACATAACAAACTACATTTGGTAAAGAATATTTATAGTTTTTCAAGGAATATTAGAATCAATATCTATTCTTCTTTAATAGAATCGTCTAAACTTAATTGATTATGGTTTCTATGTTTTGTTCTCCACACTTTTTCAATTTCCTTGAATTGTTTTTTCTCATAGAATTGATTTCTTTCTTCATCGCGTCTTTGTGCAATAAGCAGATTTACGAGTTCCTGATTATCTCTTAGGAAAACAAAAAGTTCTAGCAAATCATCTCCTGTTAAATAAAATCTGTATTTATCATCAGCTTCATGACATAAGCTTTGTTTAAACTCAAATAGTGTTGTTAGAGAATTTAACATCTTGCTTTCAGGAGGACGGGAATATCTATTCCTTATTACAAGTCTTGCTTTATAATCAAGGTACGTTACGTTGTTTCTAAGCTCTACTGACTCGAATATTTGTCCATCAAAATGAGGAGCTGGTTCTTGAATATAATGAAGTATCTCATATTTCTTCCAATCGCTAATATAAACTTCTATACAATTGATTTCAGAGTTTTTGTAGAATTCCAATGTTTCTTTCTCTACGCGATGTGAATGAACAATCTCTACCGCCCAGAGAACTTCATCATTTTCATTTAACAGAGCAATGTCAGCTCTAGCTCTCGCATTACCTCCGTTGTCTTTTGTATTGTGTTCAAGTTTTATATCTACTACATCTTTCATGAGATTTACTCTGGCCTGGTTTTCATCAATTAGATACCAGAAATCTAGGAAAATTTCATCACCAATCTTATTTCTAAGATTATTGAACAACTTGTTCTTAACAAAATAATGTTCATATGACTCTTCACATCTCCTTTCCTCACCACTTTTATGGTAGAAATGCGCGTGTATTTTTTCAGATTCAAGTGCTCTTGGAATAAGTACTTGCTTACAGTCAAGACACACATATCTTTTTTTTGGATTTGCATTTCTGATGTATACAACTTCCTCATCAAATACATCCAAGGCATAAGGATACATAATAGCAGAATCTTTCTTATTTTTAGTCATGATTTTGAATGCTGTTTCATGATTGTGAAATTCTTCTGGTTTTTCTTCGTTCATCTCTCTTTGTATTTCAGAGATTAATTCGTGAAATTCCATAGTTTGAATAATTCTGATTAATACTTAAGACTAGCTAAATGTTTGAAAGTTAGTCTGCTTAAGACAAGAAAGTGCTACACAACTTGATGATAAGCAAGAATCAGTTCCAAATCATTTGTTTGAAACTATAATTTCATTTATTAATATCGTTCTCTACTTGCACTACTCCGCATCTATTACAAACCCGATCTCCTATTCGACAATCATGAATAATGATAAGATTTCCACAATCAGAACAACTCTCTTCTTTAGTTGGAAAGAAAGAAGTTTTAATTTCTGTAATCATCATCTCATCTCCTTAAGAGTAGGATAATCAGTATGAGCTCATAGATCACTCCACTCAAACCAATCAAAATCCCAATAGCATAGAAGAGTATAGTATAAATCTTCTTTTGAGTTAAAGAGTAATTTAGCAGTTCTGCCCTTTTCTCATCTAGTTCTATCTTCTTGAATAAATTGATCATTGGTTGAGTATAAACCACTAAACCAACAAAACTTACCAAACAACCCAGAAAAACTACTAATACAGCATACTTCAACAATTGATAAAATTCTATTCTAACAAGTATTAATACTAGATTAACAATACTTACACTAAAAAGTAAAACAAACAATATCTCCTGTCCTCTAAGTAATCTCAAGTAATTTTGCTTAATTTTTACTCCAGAACCCACTTCTACTTTCTCCATGTTTCACACCTGTTATTTTAGTGGAGAAAGTAGTTCTTCCATTCCTTCAATCATTGAATCTACAAGATTATCCAGAGTTTGTTGTTCTCTAACGGTAGAAATGAATTTTTTCAGTTCTCTATTCTTAGGATAATTCCTTTCCATGTTAGTTCGTAATTCTCTGAAATGGTCAACAGCTAATTTGGCGTAGAGATAAACTATTGGATCCTTTTCTCCTCTACGTAGTTCAGCTTCAGCTCTCTTTGCTACAATCATAATATCCTCTTGTTTTTTAGGAGGAATAAGATTGATAGAGAGTTCAATAGGTAGCTGCAACAATTCTCTTTGCTCTTTGACCATCTCAATACCCTCTTGAAGAACCTTAAGAGCAGAGATATTCCAAGTAAGTTCCTCATATAGAGATTGAGTAAATTGATTTTTTCCCACTTT
>JAEOTK010000064.1 GCA_016839875.1 Candidatus Heimdallarchaeota archaeon | reverse complement strand
TTAATTTTTCTTTATATTTAGTTCCTTCAAGCATCTTTGTTAATCGCAACCATAATCCATGAGTGAGACCATCAGCTGCTACGTTATCTTCTGCGTAGTTAATAGCAATAGTTTCAGGTTTAACTTCGTCCAATATTTTCAGCAAATCTTCTTTGATACTTTCATCATATCCAATAATTGTATCATATACTCTCATTAGCTCTATATTTGGCACATCATATCTACCACAGATAGCGATTTTTCTACCGCTTTTTGTTATTATAATTACTGATTGCCAAGTTAGCCATGAATCCTCTAGAAGAAAATACAGTGCAGGATCATGAATTTCAGAAGTTTTTCTTACATATGTTAACCATAAATCTATTCCAAGTTCGTTCAAAATTTCTATGGCTTGATCAGTTTTCTGTTTAGTAAGACTCATTAAGGAAAGATTTCAAATCATTATATTTACTTTACTCTAGCCAGATAAAACCCAGATTCTGTTCTACTTAATGGAACATACTTCTAGATGTAAGAACAGGTTTCCTCCATAAGAGAAAGTTAAAGAAGCTTTAAATACATAACATTTTGTTAAACACCATTGCTAACGTGGGAAGTCATCCATGTCTAAAGAAGGAGTAAATGACAAAGAGAAAGATGATGATGTCAGCTCATCAAAAGTTGCATCCAACATTAATATCTCTGAAAGACAAAGACAAACGCTTATTGAAGTAGTGGATGATATAGCTGGTGAGGAAGTTAAGCAAGTTACTTTGGTTTTATTAAATGCTGATGAAGAAACAACAGATGAAGAAATATCTGAGAAACTTGATATGAGATTGAATCAAGTAAGAAAATCCTTGTACAAGCTTTATGATTTACAGCTTGCCACCTTTAGAAGAATAAGGGATAAATCTACAGGATGGTTTGTTTACTTCTGGACATTACATCCAGAAAGAATCGATATGTTTGTAGAAAAGAAGCAACAAGAGGTTTTAGAAAAACTTCAATCACGACTAGAATATGAAGAATCAAACATGTTCTTTACTTGTAATAATCCTGAATGTCCAAGAGTAACATTTCAGGAAGCAATGGACAATAATTTTGAATGTGAACATTGCAATGGGAGATTGGAAGCATTTGATAATGAACAATTGATTAATGTTCTAAAGGACAAAATCCTAGAACTGAATGATATAAAAGGTAAAACACAAAAGATAATGAGAGGAGAAGAATAATTTCTTTCTAATTTATGTTTTTTCTTGTTTCTTTAACCTATCTTGAATTGCATCACTTTCTAACTCTTTTATTGCATCTTTAGCTATCCATTTAGCACTTTTAGAATCAGTATTCAATATTTCCTTTGCAGATTTAAGAGCTTTTGAATTAAGGTTACTATTACGTTTCCCAATCTGTCGTAGAGCCCAGTTTACAGCTTTCTTGACATTGTTTCTTTCATCTATTGATTGCTCCTTTATAATTGGTAAAAATGCTTCAAGTTGATCATCTTCAGCAGTTTTATCCTTCCAAGCTAGAACAGCAATTAAAGAAAAAGCAGTTCTTTTAACAAATTCTTCTTCTCTTTTGCTCCATTCTACAACTTTAGTATATGCAAAATCAGTAAGATAAAGAAGATTCATACAAGTTTGATCTACTACTTCCCAGTATGAATAATAGGGAGATGAAATCCACTTCTCGATTTGATTTTCTGTAATAATAGATGGATCATCAATCATAGATGCAAGAATCATCGTTTCACGATATCCTAAATCCCAAAGCTGTAAAGCTAGTTCGTGATTCTTTTTTATTTTCTTAGCCATTTTTCTAAGGAAGGGGATTTTTAGACCAAATACTTTTTTAGGATCAATTCCAAATCTTTGCATTCCTTCAATGTTTTCAGGATTCTTGTTCTTCTCAAATTCTTCTAATACTTCCTCTAACTTCATTCATTCTCAAGTATGAAAAAGGATTTCAGAATATAAACTATTATTATCCCCCTAATTTTGGTTTTTATAAAGCTTAAAATATAGCTTACAAATTCGTTGCTTTAGGTAAAAATCAAATGATGAACGAATTATCAAAGTTACATGAAGATATGCAAAATTCTGGGGTATCTGAACTTATACTGAAACTTGACCATATTGCATATCGTGTCAAAAAAGGAGAAAGGGAGAAAACAATGGCTGAATTGATAAATCTAGCTTCTTATCAAGAATTTAAATCTTTCAAAGTAATATCAACTAATTCAATAACTAGTACAATTAAATTGCATGATACTTTGCCTATTATCGTAGTAAGTGAAGGATTGACTGATGACTCAGTAGTTGAGAAATATGTTCAAAAAAATGGAAGTAGAATTCACCACCTAGCTTACCTAGTTAAGGATATAGAAAAGGTTGTTGAAATTCAAAAGAAGAGAGGGGTGAGATTTACAACAGAGGATATTATAGGGAGTGAGGAAGAGGGAATTAAACAGATATTTACCTTGCCAGCAGAGCCAATAAACCATATTGTAGAATACATACAGCGATTTGGTGATTTTGATGGTTTCTTTACTCCTTCCAACATTGGAGCATTAATGAAATCAACAGAGAAACTAGGGGAAGCATAAGCTGGGAAAAATTTATCATAAACATCTTTATAGTTAAATCGAATAAAATGAAAAAGATTCAAGAAAATCCTAATTCTGCTTTATATCCCAATCCAGTAATGCTTGTTTCAGCTTCACACAAAGGAAAAGAATCAATAATTACCTTAGGTTGGGGTGGAACATGTTGCTCTAATCCACCAATAGTTGGTATAGCTATTAGAAAAGAGAGATACTCATATGAGTTGATTGAAAAATCAAAAGAATTCGTATTAAATATTCCAACAGCTGATCAACTTGAAGCCGTAGAATTTTGTGGAACAAAATCTGGAAGAGAGTTTGATAAGTGGAAGGAATGCAATTTCACTAAAGGAACTAGTGAACACATTAAAACACCACACATTCAAGAATGTCCCGTTAGTTTAGAGTGTAAACTTACTGACATCGTCGAATTAGGTACTCATGATCTATTTCTAGGAGAAGTAGTGGCTTTGCATATGGATGAAGAATGGAAAGATAGCAAGTATCCTAATATGGTAACATACACTCGAGGAATATACAAGAAAACCACAGATGTTGATTAAGGAACTGTAATGGTGGCAGGACAGGGATTTGAACCCTGGATCCTTTACTCCCGAAGCAAAAATCCTTCCAAACTAGACCATCCTGCCTTTGCTTTTTGAGACGATATATATTTTAGTTAAAAGAATTATGAAAGATAAAATTAACAATTTTTTGAAAGTGAAGAAATGGCTAAAAATAAACGAAATAAACTGTGTAGCATTAGAATAGAAAAAGGAAGATATCAAATATCAACGGTGTTGAAGTTTGTATCTTTATCTCGTTTTTCAGGATGAAATTTATCAATGATTTCAGAGGGAATACGTTTGAGGACTCTGTAAGGGTCATCAAATGTTGATAGTAGATCCCAACCAATGTCCAGTGATTCGAATATTGATCTGTCTTCGTGATAATCTTGATTAACAAATTTTTGTTCAAAAAGATCTGCAAATTCTAGTACTTTCTTATCAGTATCAGATAATGATTCATCTCCTACTACAGCTACTAAATCTCTAAGATCTCTACCAGTAGCATATAGTGCATACAGTTGGTCTGAAACAAATTTATGATCACTTCGAGTTGAGCCTTGACCAATAGTGTCTTTCATTAGTCTTGATAGAGAAGGCAAAGGATTTACAGGTGGGTAAAGACCTTTTCGATTTAATGCTATGTCAACATAAACTTGACCTTCAGTAATATATCCTGTTAAATCAGGTACTGGATGAGTAATGTCATAATTTGGAAGAGTAAGGATTGGAATCTGAGTAATAGAGCCTTTTTTACCATGAATTCTGCCAGCTCTTTCGTATATGGTTGAGAAATCCGAATACATGTAACCTGGATATCCACGTCTGCTTGGAACTTCACTTCTTGCTGCTGCTACTTCTCGTAAAGACTCTGCGTATGATGTAATATCTGTAAGAATAACTAGTACATGGTAGTCATTTTCATAAGCTAGATGTTCTGCTACAGTTAAGGCTAGTCTTGGTGTTAGAAGACGTTCTATTGCAGGGTCATCTGCGAGATTTAAGAATAGAACAACTTTGTCTAATGCTCCTGTTTCTTCAAAATCCTCTCTAAAGAATCGTGCTTCATCTGCTGTAATTCCCATTGCTGAAAAGATAACTGCAAATTCTTCTTCTGCTCCTAAAACTTTCGCTTGTCTTGCAATTTGTGCTGCTAACATATTATGTGGAAGTCCACTTCCGCTGAAGAGAGGTAATTTCTGACCACGCACAAGTGTTAGTAAGGTATCAATAGTGCTTATACCAGTCTCAATAAATTCCTTAGGATATTGTCGAGCTGATGGATTTATCGGAGATCCAAGAATGTCTAATGTTTTTTCAGGTACTATATCTCCGCCACCATCGATGGGTTCTCCTCTACCATTAAAAACACGACCAAGCATTTCACGGCTTACACCAATTTTCATGGTTTCACCTAGGAAACGACACATGGTGTTTTTTGTTTCTAGACCAGATGTTCCTTCAAAACATTGTATAACTGCTAAGCTCTTTGATACATCTAGAACTTGTCCTCTTCTTTTTTCTCCTTCTGTTGTTAGAATTTCGACAATCTCTCCATAAGAGACTCCTCCCATTCCTTGCAGATCTACAAATACCAACGGACCTGATACTTCTGTAACTGTTTTAAATTCTCTTGCTTCATATATCTCTTTTATCGTCATTTTAATTCCTCCTAAGCTTCCTCCTCAACCCCAAAATCACTTTGAGACAAACCATCAATTTCCTTCATAAGCTCATTCAAACTAGTCTCAATTTCGCTTCTTTCGATATATTTCATTCTTGCAATTCGAGTTACTATATCATGATCGAAAATTTCCGCAACACTTGAACCTCGTCTATAAAGATCGGATGCTTTAACATAATATCGTAAGATTGTTTTGAGCATAAGATATTGTTTTTGAAGACTACAGAAACTATCTGTTTCATGATAGGCATTTTGTTGTAGAAAGTCTTCTTTGAGCATTCTTGCGGTTTCTAGAACAATTTTTTCACTAGGTGGTAGTGCATCAGGACCAACTAGAGCAACAATGTCTTGCAATTCCTTATCCTTCTGCAGTAATGCTAAAGCTTCAGATCTTAACTGAGGAAACTCTTGATCAACATTCTCTGCATAATATTTTTCTAAATCTGACCAATAGAGTGTGTAACTTAGTAAGTAATCAATTGCAGGAAAATGTCTTCTACTTGCTAAGTCTTTTGATAGAGCCCAGAACACTTTAACAATACGTAAGGTGTTTTGAGTTACCGGTTCACTAAAATCTCCACCAGGAGGACTCACCGCTCCAACAACAGAGATACTTGCTTCTCTTGGTGTGGAACCAATTGTTAGAATTCTTCCAGCACGTTCATAGTATTGTGCAATTCTAGAAGCTAAGTATGCTGGAAATGATTCTTCTCCAGGCATTTCTTCGAGACGTCCCGAAATCTCTCTCATGGCCTCCGCCCAACGGCTTGTACTATCTGCCATCATAGCAACATCATAACCCATATCTCTGAAGAATTCAGCTAAGGTTATACCTGTATATACACTGGCTTCTCGAGCAGCAACTGGCATATTGGATGTATTGGCAATGAGAACCGTTCTGTCCATTAAAGGACCACCAGTATAGGGGTCTACAAGTCTTGGAAATTCTCGAAGCACATCTGTCATCTCATTTCCCCTCTCTCCACAACCAACATAAACTACGATTTTAGCGTCTGACCATTTTGCTAGCTGATGTTGGCTAACTGTTTTTCCAGTTCCAAATCCACCAGGTATTGCTCCAGTACCACCCTTTGCTATTGGTGCAAAAGTATCAAAAATTCTTTGACCTGTGATTAAAGGCACATTGCTTGGTAATCTTGAATGATATGGTCTTGGCTGTCTAACTGGCCACTCATGATAGAATTTCAAATCCACCTTCTCACCTTCTGGTGTTAATATAGTAGCTGCTAAGTCGTCTATTTTGTAGTCACCTCGCTTTGCTATGAATTCTATTTTACCTTGAATGTTTGGAGGTACCATTAGTTTAAAATCAACAGTAGGGGTTTCAGGTATTTCTCCCAAAATATCTCCGCCTACTACGTTCTCTCCTTCTTTGACTATTGGAGAGAAATCCCACAATTTATCATGATCTAAGCCAGGAATTTCAATACCTCTTGAAATAAAATCTCCTGTTTGTTCTCTAATAACTGGTAAAGGTCGCTGGATACCATCATAGATTTGACGGATTAGACCAGGTCCTAGTTCTACTGATAAAGGTGCATGTGTAAGAAACACAGGCTCTCCAGGAGTCAATCCCTCTGTACTCTCATATACCTGTATAGTAGCTACATCATCAATAAGCCGAATTATTTCCCCTACTAGTTTCTCCTCTCCTACTCGAGCTACATCATATAGTTTAGCTCCTAGCATATTGGAAGCTTGAACTACTGGACCTGCTATTCTTTCAATCACACCTATCTGTTCAGTTTCAGCGGTTGTCATCTTCTTAACTCTCTGTTTGTTACTCAACTTTTAGCTTTTATTTTTTAAGTTTTGTTAAATCTCTCTTTGTCATTTCAAATCTCAACCCTTCTAAATCTATTTTTTTTATGTTTTTTGGAATTTTAATTTCTGAATGAAAAAACTGATTCAATATTCTTCTCGATATATATTGACAAATTTAATTTTTTCTCCGTCGTAGCAAAATGTTTTAAAAACTTCGTTCCGGGAATAGAGTAATCATAAACAAAATGAATGTGGCTAATATTATGAGCGTTGAATTTCTAAAAACCATAAGGGAAACTGAGCGTGAATGCGAACAGAAGATAAAGAATGCAGAAACTGAAAAAGAAACAGCTTTAATGGAAGCTGAAAAACAAGCGGTATTAAGCGTAAGAGAAAGTGAAATTCAAGCAAAGGAAGAAGCAAATAAGATTCTATCTGGTGTTAAAGATAGAGTAGAAAAAGAATATGTCAAAATGCTTAATATCTTTGAAGAAGAACAAAACAAGCTCAAAGAGAGAGCTAAGAAAGCAGATAAACAAGCAATCGATTTAATTCTCTCTAATGTTTTCTAACAATTAATAGTGATTTTATGAGTACTCAATATCGAGGAAAAATTGCAAGCATAGGAGATGAAGAAACTTCTTTAGGATTCAAATTAGCAGGAATTGCTGAAGTTTACACCGAAGAACCCAACAAAGCTGCTCCTTTACTACGTACTCTTGCTGAAGATCAAGAGCTTGCAGTTTTGATTATAACTGAAGAAGTAGCAAAAGCAAATAGCGATTTGATCCGAAGAATGAGACTCGAGCCATATCCTGTAATTATAGAGGTGCCAGGTAAGAAAGCTAAATATGAAAGTGCAGAAGACAAAGTTCGAGCGCTAATAAAAATGGCTCTAGGCATAGATATTGAAATGTAATGGAGAAAAATCTATATAGAGATAATTTATTTTTTCCTACGATAGGTCTTTAGTATGAATGATAAAATAACTGGTCTAGTAATGATTTTTGGGTCTTTTGGACTTATAGTGTTTATGTTTATCTGGACAATTTTGTTTCCGATTTTAGAAGGGGAGGTTCGTCTTAGGTCATATCTAGCCTTAGCAATAGTTGTTTTTATTGTAATATTTGCCTTTATGTTATTGACTGCATGGATTGGTTGGAATTTCTTGAAAACAAGAGCTCCTAAGGACGATATATTGGAAGAAACACAGAAAGAAGAAATTATAACTCAAGAGTAAAATAAAAAGATGTGATAAAAATGATGGGTGGAAAAAGACCATTATCTCCACGAGAAGCCAAAAGGCTTCAAGCAAGGATGAGACAAGTAGAATTAGAAGGGGTGGAAGAAGTAATAATTCGTTTCGCTGATAAAGAAACAGTAATTTCCAGTCCTTCTGTTGTGAAAGCATTTATTCCTGGTATGCTGGAATCAGACACTTACCAAGTAATGGGTGCTGGAACAGATCGACCACTAGGGAGCGATACTGTTGCAAGAGCAGGTGTCCAATTTACAGATGCAGATGTTGAATTAATAATTGCACAAACCGGTGCATCTGAAGAAGAAGCAAGAAAAGCTCTCGAAGAAGAAAATGGCGATTTAGCTGGCGCAATAGTGCGATTAAAAAGCAAGAAGTAGCTTATTTCTTCTCTTCTACGCCTTTTCTTGTATCCACAGCTACACCTCTGTTCATTTCTAACATAAGAGGTCCAGAAATCTTTGCTGTCCCAATCCCTATATATTCTTTATCTGAATTTGTAATAATAACTTCCTCTTTAGATGAAATTTTTCTGTCTGCTTCCACAACGTGTTTTGAGAAAACTGTTTTTCCCTTTTTAACAAAGGGTTCAGCTTCAGAAGATATTACAACATTAAACCCAAATCCATTCTTGTGAAGTATTTCTCCTCCTAGTAAAGAAGGAACTAAACAACCATCCTTGGGACGAAAAGAACAAATCCTTATTCTGTTCTGGTAAACGAATCTGATTCGCTTTGTACCTCTTGATCTTTCAACTGTAATATCTTTTGAGAGAAGTGCCTCTCCTGCACCCTTACCAAATTGAAAGTCTGCTATAGCTTTTAGACGTCGAAGTTCAAAATGATTGGGAGATTCTTGACTCATTAAATTACTTTAAGACTAAACACTTTAACCTTTTCGAAAAAGCATATTTCTATGATTTTGAAATCCAAATATCAAAACATAAGTGATTCATTCTGGGAGAAAACTTCTTAATTTTTCTAACCTCATGGATACGATAATCAAATTTTATCTCTCTTTGAATACTATCAAGAATTTCTTTTACGTTGAATTCCTCATTTCTTACAACAATAGAGTGTAAATGAATCCACCCTTCATCTTTCAATGCTTCTATTGCCTTTCTTATTTGGTGACTATCACACTCGAAATAACCCATTAACACTCTGGAGGCAAAATTACTTGGTGTTATTCTTCTGTTATCTCCATGAATTGGGATGTATCTCTCCTCAACATTATTAGCTTTGATATTCTTTTTCAGAAATTTAAATGCAGTTTCATTGATCTCTATGCCATGTGCTGTAACTGTAGGATTGTTGACTACTATAGGGAGAGATAGGTTTCCAATACAGGCAAACATATCACATATTTTTTCGTTGTCTTTGACTATTCTTATTAGATGATTTCTTTCTCCTTTATTTCCAGGAGAAAATGTTGTTTCTGATACATCTAAATGAAAAACAGTGTTAAACTCTTTATGATGAGTAACGTATCTCTTTTCACCTGCTAAGTGAATTATCTGTGGTTTTCGATGAATGGTTTCTGTTGTTTTCTGTTCAATAACAACGTTAACTTGAGGATCTAGTTGAATTATAGTGTCACCTATTAATTCTTTATAGTCTTGCAGTTCCTCATCTATGTGATGAAATATAGCTATATCTCCAGTTCTGGAGTATCCTGAAGGCAATCTATCTAATAGAGAACAATCAATCTTATCCTTTAACCGATTCTGCAATTGATCCTTTAATTTCATAATTACAAAAGAATCTTTCAACACCAATTTTTAATATTATCCACATTTTCAATATTACGGAAAGAAATGGTTCCTTTAGCTAAATTATATGCTGATTACTCGATTATTGAGGATAAAGAAGGTAATACTGTATACAGTCAAGGCTGGTTCGGTAACTATACCAAAGCAGGTCATCTAAGAATAGATCCATATGAAACAGTATTGCTTCTAGAGAGGAAAAAAATAGAAGTAATCAATAAAAATAATGATACACAATTGCTTTCTGATGTTGTAGCTCACTTTTCCAATTCTATTCAAGATTTTCTTATCAACTACCTACTTTACAAGGATTTGAGAAGTAGAGGATATGTTGTTAAGAAACACTCTATAGACGGAAAATACTTTGAACTGTATGAGAGAGGAACAACACCTAAAAAAGCAAAACATCTAGCTATTGTAGTTCCAATGGTTGAGGGAGTATTATTCAATATAGACGATATTGATCAAATTGTATCAGAAGCAAAAGAAATCAGTAAAATTCTAATTTTTGCAGTAATAGACAGTTTAGGAGATGTCTCTTATTATAGTGTAAGTGAATTAGAATTCGAAAAATTAAATGATAAATTAGGTGATTTAAATTAAATACGTTCCAGATACTTCAACTATTATTAATGGTCAATTTTTAAAATACCTTGCAGATCAGAAAGATATCGAGTCAATAATTCTGTCTCGTGTTGTTGTGGCAGAAATCGAAAATATGGCAAATCAAGCTAAAACAACTGGTATGGCAGCTTTAGAGGAATTACAACTAATGAGAGATTTCTGTGCGAAGAATGGAATCGATATTGTAATCGATGGCTATAGACCGACTGCACAGCAAATTCGTGGAGCACCATTTGGTGAATTAGATGCTCAGATAAGAGAGTTAGCTGCAGAATATCAAGCTATTCTTGTAACCTCTGACCGAGTCATGGCAGAAATTGGAAAAGCTGAAGGATTAGCAGTAGTTTTCATGCGTGAGACCATAAGAAGCCTGGGTAAACATATTGATGATTATTTTGATGACAAAACAATGTCAATTCATTTGCGAGAAGAAAATTATCCCCTAGCAAAGAAGGGAGCACCTGGGAATTTCGAGCTTATAGCTCTAAAAGAGGAAGATGTTCTTACACGTGATTTTTTGGAAGACTTAGCAAAGGATATCGTTGAACGAGCATCAAGAGAAAAAGATAGTTTTATAGAGTCAGATCAGCATGGAACTACAGTTGTTCAATTAAAGAATTCAAGAATAATTATCATTCGACCTCCCTTTAGCGATGCTATGGAGATAACAGCTGTAAAACCCATTGTGAAGCTAACCTTGGAAGATTATGATCTAGATAAAATGCTTCTAGAGAGGATAAAGAATAAAGCAGAGGGTATAATCCTAGCTGGTCCTCCTGGGGCAGGTAAAAGCACCTTTGCTACAGCTATAGCTGAATTCTATGCAGATAATGATAAGATAGTTAAAACTTTTGAGAATCCTAGGGATTTGCAAGTAGATAATAGAATCACACAGATGTCTGGATTTGAAGGAGATATATCTGCTTCAGCAGATTTGGTTCTTTTAATGAGACCTGATTATGTTATTTATGATGAATTGAGGAAAACCAGAGATTTCGAAACCTATTCTGATTTGAGATTGGCAGGTATTGGTTTAATTGGAGTAGTGCATGCTACACAAGCAATAGATGGCATTCAAAGATTCATCAAAAGGGTTGATTTAGGAGTAATTCCTTCAATTGTTGACACAATTATCTTCATCTCTTATGGAAATATTTCGAAAGTTTATACTCTGGAAATTAAAGTAAAATTACCTACAGGAATGACAGAGAGAGATTTAAGCCGTCCTTTGATTGAAGTTAAGGATTTTCAAACAAGCAAACTAGAATATGAAATTTATACATTTGGGGAACAGATAGTTGTAAATCCAGTGTCCAAACAAAGTAGAGGAAAAACTCAACAGAGTAAGAATGTTCATGTAACTCCATCTCAAATTCAAAAGACTCTAAAAAGATATTCAGTCTTTGATTATGACTATTCCCTTGATTCACCAGGTAATATGATTCTTTTTGTATCAAAGAAAGATAAACCAAGAGTAATAGGAAAAGAAGGAAGAAAAATAGAAGAAATAGAGCGAAAACTTGGCGTATCAATTGATGTACGTACTTTTGATGAAAAAGAAGATGCTGAGTTTATGATTGAATTATATCCAGTTAAGAACAAAGTAAATCTTGTTTTCCCAGATATTTGCATTGGAAAAGATGTTAGTGTTGCAATAAATGGAGAAAATATTGTTCAGCTAACTGTTGGGAAGTCAGGTGAAATAAGCGTAGCAAAGAATAGCCAGTTAGGAGAAACTCTCTTAGACGCTTACAATAGAGGAGCTTTCATTTCAGCTATTTTTTAGCGTCATCCCCAGCCTTTACAAAAACAATTTCAGCTGAATCCTGGTACCCAATGATAATTTTATGTGCTCCAGAAGAGAATATGCCATTTTCTATGATTCCTGGTATGTTGTTGAGTTCTTTTTCCATTATAGCTGGGTCGAATGCTTTCTTGAAATCTATATCACCAATAAGATTTCCATTATCAGTTGTGACTGGACCAGCTTTATCTTTACCATATCTTAGTTTAAACTCTCCTCCCAAATTGAAAATAGGCTGAACTACCGTATTTATTGCTTTGGGGATAATTTCAACAGGAACAGGAAAATCAGTAATATCTCTAGGATATTTGGTATAATCTGCAATTAGAATGAATTCTTGAGCTGCTTTACTCATTATTTTTTCCATTGTCATTGCCCCTCCACCTCCCTTGATGAGAACATGATCCTTGGTAATAATATCTGCTGAATCAACATAGATATCTAATTCAGGAAATTCAATTAATGAGTTGACAGATAAACCAGATCTAACTAATTCAAGTTCAGTTTCAGTAGATGAGGGAATAAAAATAATGTCTAGCTCATTATTATCCACAAGTTCTGCTAGAGCTTTAATGAAAAATTTAACAGTGCTTCCAGTACCTATACCAACAACAAACCCATCAAAGATTAACTCGCTAGCTACCTTATGGGATGCTTGGATTTTTCCTTTATCACTTGGTATAATATTGCTGCTTTTCTCTGACATACTATCTCTCGTACTAGTTATTACATATTGAATTAAAGAGTTTTTTTAAAATAAGTTCTATATTTAGAATAAAAGAATAAGAAAAATAATGAAAATCATTATTTGCCTATCTAAGTAAGTTTGAAATTCTTGGAATTTACTGTTGGTCACTCATGAATTTCTTGAGTCTATCCAATTCTTTTAGCATCTCTTTGCGAAGAGCAGCAATTGATGTACTCTTAGCAAATAAATCTCCTTCACCTTCTCCTCCTGGTGGTGCGCCTGCTGTTGCAGATGGTGGTCTAGGTGTTGGCACTGTTGGTGCTGGAATTGCTGGAGTTGCTGCAGATGGTGGTGCTTGTGGTGGTGCTGTTGGCATTGGGGGTGAAGGTACCGCTTGTGGCGGAGGTGTTTTCCCTACAGATGGTGGAGGGGGTGGTGTTGTTTTACTAGGAGTTGGTGGTGCTGTTGGCATTGGAGGTGCGGGTGGTGTAGCAACGGCTTTAGCTTTTCCTCTTTTCTTTACCTTGGGTGTTGGAGTTGGAGGTGCTGGTGGTGCTGTGCTTGGTGTAGGTGCGGGAGCTTCAATTTTTTCATCTCCCTTGATTTTGCTAAGATAATCACCTTGCATCTTTTTCAGTTCTTCTTCTAGTTGAGATACTTCTGCTTCTCTAGTAGTTTTTTCAATTTCATCTTCTATCTTCTTTACATCACCTGCATATCTTACAGATAATCTTCCGAAGATTGATTCGCTTAATTCCTTCTTTCTATGGGCAGCAGACAAAGCTTGCTGTCCTGCTTCGAATTTAGCTTTTTCTATTTTTAGAATTGCAATTCTTTCACTAGGAGGAATATCTGTAGGTGCAGGAATATCAGTTTCAAGATCCAAATCCAATAAGGAAGGACCTTTACTATCTTTGTAAACCTTAGTTGTGATGAACACTACTAATGCACTTATGAAAAAGAAAATTACTAGTAGATAAATAAGCATTTTAAGTCCAGCGTCTTCTAATCCCGCTGGAGGTAAATTCTCAAACCAATCTATAATCGCCATATAACTGCCTCTGAAATTTTTGTATCAAATATACGTATTTCTTTCTCTGTTTTTAATTAGTTCATTAATACTTAATAAACCCTATTACAGAGGACAATAGAAAAAGCATGATATTACCTTGAGAATATCTGCGAAGAACAAATTATCTGCCAATATTTCTCATTTATTAGTAGCAAATTACTTATGAATACCATTTCAAGTGCTTCATCCTTTCTTTGCTTCTAGTATAGCTTTCACTCTCTTCAATCTTGAAAAAGTCTCTCTTTCTTGTTCTTCCAAAGTACTTGCAATAAATGTTGCAATCGCTCTGAGTTTAGGAATTAATATATAACTCAACGCATTAACTCGTCGCTTAGTTTTATTTATTTCAAATGCTAGTCTTTCTAGAAGAGTCATTTTTTCTGCAATTACCATTAGTGTTCTTAATGATTTACGAAAATATACTATTGCTCTATCTAACTGTGCACTTGAACTAGTTAGACCGTAGAAGATGTCATCTCCTTCCTTCTGAACCTCTTCAACTATAAAACGAGGAGATTTGACCCCCATAATACTGACTGTTTGAGTTTTGATTTCTAGAACTTCGGGTGCATATTGTGCCATATCTCGAATCTTATCTGGACCAAGAATCATTTCGGCTTTAGCTAAAGACTGGTATGCAATAAGCAATTCTTCTTCTACTTTTTTTCTTGCTTCTCTAACTTCATCCTTAATTGCATATAACTCTATTACTAAAGCATCCATTTTTTCTTTAAGTAAATCGTGACCTTTCTGTGCTAATCTAATACGTGCTCTAGTATTGAGTAATTCCATTCTTGTAGCACTTATTGTACCAAACTCAGGAGTTGACATCAACGAAGGGAAAGAGAATTAGAATAAATATTTTTTGATTTGTAGTGATTCAAGAATTCTACCTAATTTGGTTCACTTATTCTACTTTGTGATTAATGGAAAGGTATTTTATCTGTTTATGAAAAGATTACAAAAATAGAATAAGTGAAGAGAATGAAAACAGATATTTTCGATAGAACTAAAGATTCTCAAGAATTAGTTTATCCAGGAACACGTTTAGCTGTTACTGAGGAGTTTCTAGGTGGTTCTGGAACTTACTCTACTGATAAATTTATTTTTGCAGCAGTTACAGGAAATGTCACTATCGATGTAGAAAAACACGAAATTTCTGTTGTACCAAAAGTAAGAACCGCTATTGTACCCAAAGTGGGAGACATATTTTTAGGTAGTGTTGTAAACGTGTCTCGACAAATGGTAACAGTTGGGGTTCATGTAGTAAGTAATTTAGAAATTTATCCAACATATACATTAGTGATTCATGTTTCGCAAGTTTCTAAAGAATATTTAGAGACCGTCGATGAGGGGCTACGTTTAGGAGATATAATCCGAGGAAAAATTATTGATGCAAAAACAATTCCTTTGCAAGGATCTCTCATAGGCTCCCAACTAGGTGTTGTTCTATCAACTTGCTCTGAATGTGGTGGAAAACTGGAGAAAATAGGTAGAGATAAACTGAAGTGTACTGAATGCAACTTCATAGGTAAAAGAAAAACTACTATAGATTATGGTAGTAGTCATTTGGAATTTAAGTTGTGATATTTGTTGGTAATAATAGGTCTATAGGTGTTCTTTTTGGCAAAAACTGCAGTAAAGGAAGTTTATATTAATTTTCCTCAGAAAGACTATTTGCAATTTTTTATTGAAGTACTTTCTAGTACTCTAAAACATGTGGAATTTATTCTAACTTACAAGCATAATGGCTTCAAAATTAAGCTCTTTGGAGAAAGGGAATCAGTTCTTGAATCAGTGGGAACTGTTAAGATTATAGGTAAAATGTTAGTCCGATCTGTTACTCCAAATAATGGAGGTTTCTATGCACATCACATGCAATTAATCCAACAAATTGGATCTAGAATTATTTCACTAGATACTCTGAGTTCAGTACTTAACCATTCTGGAATCCCTTCATCGGTTGTAAACCAGGAATTAATAACCAAAGCAAAAATGGAGGAAATCCAAGACATTCTAGCCTATTTGTATAATCTAATCCAAGAACTACCCTTAAACATAAGAACTCAAATAATGAAAAAAGTCATACTTAGTGTTAGTTATAGCACTGATTTACCTCCTGATTCTGTTATCGATGAAGCTCTAGAATTAGGTTATTTCCAGCGAACATCAAATTCGATTACAATTAGCTCTGAACCTGAAAAGATTATTGAGGAGTTAATTGAAAAGCTATCAGAAGGAAAATCTCAAGTTTCATGATATTAGAAAATAGAGGAAAGAATACTCAAGACTAATAAAGTATATAAATTCAATAATTTACAAAGAGAACGAGGCAAGAAAATGGAAATAAAGATCTTGAAGAAAGATAAGGGTTATATCAAATTCAATGTGAAAGACACCGACCCTCATACTCTTTTCAATCTTTTGCGAGAAGAGTTGCTTAAAGATGAAGCTGTTGATTTTGCTGGATACTGGAGAGATGAGTCTTTTTATGAATCAGTTATTTTTCAACTAAGGATGAAGAAGAAGACAGCTGACCCCATAATTGCAATTAACGGTGCATTAGACAGAATAGGAAAGGATACAAAAGAATTCATCGAGCTTTGCAAAGCTAAAATTGAATAAAATAAGGTGGTCCTTTGGACGCATCTAATGATGAAAAAGTGAATTTATCGGAATTTCTTTTAAATAAGAATCTTGCTAAATTTGGAGATTCGATTGTGAATTTTATTTATAATGCTGCGATTTTTGAAGCTACTGGGGATTTAACAGGAATAAAAGTATGGGATAAATGCTTAGCCGAGGCATGCAGAGCTTCACCTCTTAGAAATCTGGCTGGGAGTAAAAAAAACGCTGGAGAATTAGGTGATGTAGTTGAAGCTTTTATTGGTTTTCTGTATCTAAAGAAAAACAAGCAAATAATAGGGCAAATGATTGAAATTTTAAAGCGTTTTATAATTCAAAACTGGAATGAAGAAGAAATAAACGAGCAGAAATTGTGCAAAGAAGCGTTTTCATTTCTTCTCCAAACACTTTGTAAAGAAATGGGAATTGAATAAATTCTCTCTTACTAAAAATCTAAATTGTAAAGGATTTAAAACTTCTACCAATCATATCTGCTAATCTTAAACACTCAGGAATTGAACTGGAATAAGATGTAATATGAAGTATGTTTTTCACAATTTTGATATCCTCAAAACCGATTTGCTGTATGTATACTTCACATTTTCTTCCGGTTTGATTTACAAATTCTGCTTCTTGAATGAGAGGGTTTGAAGTAAGAATTTTGTAACGTTTTTTTCCATCTGGTAAATGTGAAAGTGCTTCTTCCACTTCATTACTCTTAGGAAATTGTGTTAGAATCGTAATGATAGGCAAAGAAGTTTGCTCATAAAGAAAATTAAGATCTATAATATTAAATGCTCCAATAGTTGCACTTCCAAGAACGACAGCTTTCAATTGATTATGAAATTTACTTTCTATTATCATCTTACTAATCTTATCAGAAGCATCCATACCATCTATTTCAACATCTGTTCGAAGAACTCCTTCTACTAGATTGTGCCCCCTTACAATTACTCCAAAAACAAAGGTCTTAGAAGATTTCCCTCTTTGAAATGCAGCATCATCAATCCCAATCGTTCGAATGTTACTCTTCACAAATTAAATATTAACTACAACATATAAGTAAATTACCTTAAATTTCAGAGAAATATCATAAAATGGCAACTCTATGATTTTAGTGAATTGAAAAGTAAGTTTTTAAATTAGGACCTTTTTTTGACTATTGAAATATATGAGTAGAAGAAATCTCCCTGAGAATGGTGATCTCGTAATTGGTACTGTAAAAAGTATTTTCGATCATGGTGTTTACGTTAATCTAGATGAATATGAAGATCTCCAAGCTTACTGTCATGTGTCAGAAGTTAGTTCAACCTGGGTTAGAAACATAAGGAACGTTATGCGACTTGGAAAAAAAGTTGTAGGACGAGTAATGAGGGTTAAAGAGAATCAAATTGATATTAGCATTAAACGAGTATCAGAAGGGTTACAAAGAACAAAAGTTGAAGAATGGAAACATTACAAGACTGCTATAACTCTTCTTGAAATGGCAGCAAAGCAAAGAAAAACAGATTTTGAACTCGCCAGATCTGAAGTAGAAGACCTGAGTGCAGAATTTTATGGTAGTTTATACCAAGCCTTCGAAGATGCTCTTTTCAGAGGAGAAACAACTTTTCTTGAAGCTGGGATTTCTGAAGAATGGGCAAAGGTTTTGACTAGTATAGCTAAAAAGAATCTTTCAATTCCAAAAGTAGAGATTTCAAGAGATATAGAAATAATCTGTTGGGAAGGAAATGGAGTGAATTTAATTCGTGATGCATTGAAAAAAGCTTTGAAAGCAAGAGAAGAAATTGAAGCTGCGGAAGAAGAATTAAGTATAGATATATATGTAAGGGGTACTCCAAATTATCGTTTTATGATCTCAGCTAGAGATTATCAACTAGCAGAAGAATTAATGTCAAAAGCTTATCAAGCAGCTGAAGATTCTCTAGCAAACCATAATGCAACTATTAAAGTGTTGGAATCGAAGTAAAGTGAAAATATAATGACAAAATCTATTTTCAAATGTACTAAGTGTCGTAAATATACTTTGAGTGAAACCTGTCCAGAATGTGGTGGTAAGGCGGTATCACCTCAACCTGCAAGATTCTCATTGGAAAAAGAAAACAAATATTCCAAATATAGAAGAGAGTTAATAAAAAGAGAAAGGAACGAAATCTCTGATTAATGTTTCTTACAAACATCGAATAATTGCTACTTCGATTATATGCATTCTTTTTTTATGAAATCGAAAAATCCTTGGGATTTCGAATTCTGCTTTGATTATCTCCTTGATTTCTTTTTTGTTTTTCTCCACAAATTTTTTGAGAAAAACTATGTTGTTTTCCTGCATCAAGTGTAATGAGTAACTAACTTTCGATTTTTGCAGAGCAATTTGCAGAAATTCTTGATCTTTTACTGTACCCTTAACTCCAAAAGGACTATTCATAAGTACTGTATCATATTTCAGATCAATATCTCTAACATCCTTTTGAACAAATTCGATATCTACTTCTGCAAAACTAGCATTCTTCTGAGCAATTTTCAAAGCATCTGGATCTATCTCATATGCAACTACATGTTTAGCTCCTAGAATCCTTGCAGCTATAGCAAATAAACCAGTTCCACAGCACATATCTGCAACAGTTTTATTTTCAATATCACCTAATTGAAATGCCCTCCAAGTAATCATTGCAACCAATCTAGGGGGTGTTTGGTATTGTTCCAAATGGACTTTGGGTTTTTCAAACTTTTGAAATTGTGAGAGCAATATTTCTAGATCCTTCTGCTTCATCTTAATCACTATTATTTTTTTCAAGTATCTTTTGAGATAATGTTTTGAATATACCAATCATTGAATGGATTTCTTCCTTTGATGTGAAACTACGATTAATAACAGTTCTAAAAGTATGTTGAACTATCGGTTTTCTGTAGTCTTCATAATTTAAAGAATCAGTAATCTCATTGAAAATATCGAAAAGAATCTCCTTCTCTTTGTAAGATGAGCTAATTGCTTCTGAATCTGTTGCTTCTACGTTAGTAGATCTTTTCCAGAATTCATAAAGGATAATTGCTACAGCATGAGAAATATTCATTACTTTATGTTGTCCTGGGGTTGGAATGGTTACAAGAAAATCACACAGTCCAATTTCCTCGTTTGATAAACCCCTATCTTCTCTCCCAAAAACAACACCTAATTTGCATTCTCTAGGAATAGTTATTTCTTGTAAATTCCATGGATATACTGGTTGTCTAAGAACGTTATATGTTTTACCTGCTTTTGCTGAAGTTCCAATTAAAACTGAATACTCATCACGGATTTCTTTCAATGAGTTGTAAATAATCACATTTTCGAGATAATCAATCGAATGCTTTGCGCGATTTTTGGTTTCAGCAGATAAATGATCAACCTGTGGAGATACTAGGATTAATCTACGAACAGAGAAATTATTACATAATCTAGCAACCGCTCCAATATTCCCTTCAATTTTGGGTTCAATTAATATGACATCGTAATTTATACTATCTGTTTCTTTTGACATTCTTATCACTAAAATCGAATCTAATTAAATATAATTTTTCAAAGAAGAACTTTGTTGTGTCCAATATTTCAAAGCCTATATCATCGTCCAGTTTGCTTGTGTCCCAAGCAAGAGAAGAAAATATAGTAAAGAACGAAGTAGTGAAGTTCTTTTCTTTTAGATAATTAATAAGCTGATATACTTCTTCATATCCCTTTTCCCCTCCAAATAGAGCTAGTTTATCCAGTTTAGGGAATATTTCATCTTCCTCTGCAGGGAGGTAAGGAGGATTCCAAATGATCAAATTGGGAGATACATCCTTTAGCGAGTATATGCTATCCATACATATCACATCTATCTGTCTACTAACTTCATTTAATCTACAGTTAGATGAAATTAGTTTTGCTGCATCATAAGAAATCTCACCAACAATGAATCTTAATTCAGGATATTTCTTTGCTAAGACTATTGAAATTATACCTGAACCACCTCCTACTTCAAAAACTAACTCACAACTATTCGGGATTACAAGTGAGTTAATTAAGAAGAAGGTATCCTCTGCAGGAAAATAAACATCATCTGATATTTCCAATTCTATCTCATATTCAGGGAAATTATATCTGACCACATATCTTCGCCTATTTTTGTTTTTGTTATCTCATATAACTGCACTAACTCTTCCAATGAGAGTGTAACTATTCTTCGCTCTGCATAAGGTAATGAATCTAAGATATCTATTTTTGGATATATGTTTAGTTTTGCTTTTCTCTTCAACTGATTTGAGAGAACACTTCTAACTATCTTCTTTTTGTTCGAAAATAAAAGAGTGATTAATAATCTGAAATCATCGTGATTTTTGACTAAACTTTCTTTTTTCTTCTGAATCGAGACTATAGAGGAATGGATTTGTGGTTGTGGATAATATGATTTGGGTTTTACAGTTTTAAGATGTTCACAAGTAGCTTTTAGATTTGACATAACAGTAATCCTAGAGTAATCTTTTGTTCCAGGTTTAGCGAAAAGCCTTTGAGCAAACTCTTTTTGGAACATGAGAACTGCTAAATCAAACGAGTGTTCAAGAAGTTTAAATGTTATAGGAGAGGATATTTGATAGGGGAGATTTGAAACACATTTATTGAAATTTGGAAGATCAGTTTTAACTGCATCACCTGTGATGATTTCAATGTTAGTATAGCTTTCAGTGGTATCTTCAAGGAATTTGGCTAGAGTTCTATCTGCTTCAATCGCATAAACCTTTTTTGCTAACTTTGCCAAACATAATGTCAGATTTCCCAAACCACTTCCTATTTCTAATATGATATCAGAAGCTGATATTTGTGCTTTATCTATTTGAAAATGAATGATACTAGCATCTATTAAGAAATTCTGGCCTTTTTGATGAGATGGTTTTATACCTAACTTTTTCAAACTCTCAAAAACATAATGCTTTAATTCAGATGAAGAATTCCAACAAACCATCACTCAAACCATTTCTGCTAATATTGCCTTTTTGAAGTGGGTTCCTTACTGGCCGTAAATAATCTATGCTTTTCTTCTTCTTCTAATTCTTGTAAAATTCTATTTAAGACCATCTTACGAATATCTGAAATCTTTACACGCTCTTCAATATCGCCAAAAGAAACAAAAGGCATTCCTTTTCTTGATTCCAATATTTCCCACATGAGTTTTTTACCGATACCAGGAATGAGCTGTAAAGAGTGAATGCGATTAGTAATTGGTTGAGCTTTATTAAAGAAAGAAACGAATCTTTTCTCATTTTTGCTTATAATTCTTAAAACAGCTTCTTCTAGTGATTGATAACCTGTATTAGTTAAATCATCTATACTTAGTCGTCTTTTGACTTGTTTTATAGGTGATTTTTCATCTCCTTGAATTACCATTTCCTCAAATTGTGGATAATTACCTCTCCTTTCAGTGGTTAATTCAAGTAATGTGAACCATGTTACCCCAATGCCCTGAATAATTGGTTCCCTTTGCTTTGTTTGACCAAAACCCTTGCCTTCAGGAAGATAATCTAATACTAGTATCTTTGATTCCACTTTCTTAGTTTGTCTAACGTGGGTTACAGCTCCAATAATGAAATCATCATTTTCATTGGATTTTTCTGGGCGTTTATCTCCGGGTTGTCGGTTACTCACCATTGTGTTCTCACCTTATTTGTGCACAAATACAAAAAAAGTTTTTGCTATCCTTTATTTAGTGAATTTCATATAAAAGGTATTATTTCTCCTTTTGAAATTTCTCAATATAGGGTTTTATTAAATCAAACATCTCTTTGATTTCTGTTTCAGTAAGCATTTTTGGCTCTTTTTGTAACAGATCTTTCAGTTCCTCTGGTGATGGAGGTAGAATGTTTGCTACTGTAAATGCAGAGAGCTCTGTTAAATCAAATTCTTTTTGTAGCTTCCCTAATATTTTTCTGGATTCTTCGGGTTCAATACGAGCATTTTGCATGGCATGCTCAAAAGCAACTCGTTGCCAATAGGAAAGTTCTGATTCTTCACTACGTTCTTGTAAAATTCGCATTGCTTCTGAAATTGTTAATGGTTTTCTATCTAGAACTTCTCTGGGCATTAAAATCACTCTTTATTATTGTCTTACTTGGATTACTGAACGGCTTAAACGCAAGTGTTCTTTATTTGCAATAATTTGTTTGGTTGCTTTTCCTTGCTTTATTGCAACAACATAAGCTTTACCTTGCACTTTTGTGATTTCACCTGTTCTTCCATGATATCGTCTATGAGGCATTCCTTTATGCTCACTGGGATCAATTATTATGTCAACGATATCTCCCTCATTGAAATCTCTTAATAAATAATCCAATGGACGTAAACCTCTTTTACGAACATGTTTCTTGAAGAGATGTCTGGTTCTATTACGGTAACCTTTGGATTTTCGCATAGTTGTACACCTAGTATCTTGTAAGTGAGCAAATTCCCTCAATGTAACTTTTAATCTTTTCGTTCCTTGTTTTAGTGATTTCTAGTTCTCGTTTCTTCCTTCAGAATTCACTGAAGGAGAAAAATAAATTCATTGAATTCTATTCAAAGTTTTATTTTTTATTTTCAGTGATGAAAGGTTTTTCTTCAATTTCAATAACATCTAGTTCTTTACAAACAGCATTAATACCCACTATTTCTGACATGCTAGGTTTTGTTCTTTCATTATCTCCTGAAATCAACTCTTTCACATAACACCCTCCATCACAAGTAATGGTTGCTTCAAACTCTTTCTCACTTATTTTTTTATTTTTGATTGAGAAAACCTTCTTTTCCCTAACTTTATCAGCTCGTCTATGAGAAACACGGGTTGGTGTTCGTTGTTTAATTATTTTGTCGTGAAATTCTTTTTCCAATATCTTGATTTTTTCTTCTAGTACAGCTTCCTCAAATTCTATTAATGCTCTGTATTTTTTGACAGAATCTTTTGCTGTTCCTTTAATATGAATTACTTCCTTTTTTGAAGATAATCGATAATTATTGACCTCGATTTTCCCTTTTGTTGATTCATTTGTGATTTTCTCAAGTTCCTTAAGATTTATCGATCGAATTCTTGGTGCTTCAATCTCCATTACGAAAGGTCGTCCAGTTCCTAGCATAAGGGCATCTATGTCTTCTCTTCCTGCTCCATGAAGTGTTCCTTTCACTCCTTGAGTTAGCTTAACTGCTTCAGCTTCTATAAGTTCTTCAACAGATTCAGCATATCGTTTTCCTGTATTATTACATTCATTACAACCTTTACCTCGGCATCGGTTACAAGGCCACCGAGTTTGAGGAATAGTTCTTAAGAATTTCAAATAACGACCGTAGATAAAAAGGGATTTTATTTTTAAATTAAAGTCCTGAGACAATGGTTCAACTTCTATAACTATTTCTGGACTTTGGAAATTTGTTTCAGTTGGTAGTCTTTTAGATAATTGTTTTCCGATTATTCTATTAAATTCCTGCTTCAAATATTCAGTTTGAAGTGTATCAAAGTTCTTTTTGATAGTAGCTTCTCTATCAAGAAAATTCACTGGTAAAGATGTCCCTACTAGAATCGAACTAAATTCATATTCTTCGATTTTAGGTATGATAATATCTACTAGTTGTTCTGTGTTCTTAAGATGGTCTTCGCAAATAAAACAAGGCTGTATTTGTTCTGGTGCAATTTCCTTTTTTCTAAGAGTATTCTCTGCTAGCTCACATCCGCTTCTGGAAAGCAATTGTAACTTATTGATGTTATCTTCAGAAAACGAGGTGGCAAAACTCATAGCTAGGAAAGATTTGATGTTTTCTCCTCTTTGATAATTTGTGGTTCCTGTTCCTAGATTTGAGAATTGTCTTCCTAAACAATAGTTGCATAAAACATGATTAGTAAGAATCTTTGTTGCTTTTTCTTGGAGTTCCATTTTATACCACTTGATCCAGAAAGTAATTAATCATTATAACTTGCTCATCTATCGCAATTGGACCTAAAGGCATTTCTATTTGATGAAATTTCACAGGAATACTATCGAAACCAAATAAAAAAACATTCGAATCCAAATAAGGTTCTAGTTTTGATGTTAATATATCTTTAGAAGATTCTTTGACTAGAACCAACTTCTTCTCTGAAAATTTCTCAAGAGCCCATTCTGATGTTTGTCTATAGACTGATAAGCCGGGAGTAAGTTTTCCTAACTTAGAATTAGGATTATCTATATGATTCTTCACCCTAAGAAGTAAATGTGCAGCAGAAAAGAAGCTAGGACCTAAATATCTGATTTCTTTTCCATCAAAAACGATTGTTATTTGTTCTTCATTATATTGCGTGCAATAGTACAATACATTTTCTTTTCGAAATTCATTTGAAAGAAAGAATGAATCAGATATTGCTTTGATGTATGAACCTGCTTCTTTAAACAGAAAATCTTTGGAATAAAGATCTCTTTTAGAAAAAGAAATCGCAGGAGCATTAAAGAGAAAAGTGTAAGAGGACATGAAATCTCACGCCAAAACAACAAATTGCTTATCCTAAGAGTCCTGGTGGGAGTCCTGGTATTTGTAAACCTCCACGACGCCCTTTTCTCATGCGTTTCACAAGGTTTGTTACTGTTTTATGTTGGTTAATCAATTCTTTAACTTCAGCAATGCTTCGACCACTACCTTGAGCTACTCGTTGAATTCTTGAACTACTAAGTTTGACTTTGCCATCTAGTTCTCCATCAGTCATGGAAGACATAATTACCTTAAATCTCTTCATATTCTCTTTTGACAGATCAAACATATCCTCATCAAAAGACATACCAAGACCAGGTATCATTGACATCATTCGTTTCATAGATCCCATAGAACTGAAACTATCCAATAGTTCCATCATTTGTCTGTAAGAGATTTTACCACTCAACATACTCATTGCTTCTTCTTTTGAAGGAAGGGTTTCCATATCTCGAACTTCTTTCAATAGTCCTTCTAAATCTCCAACTCCAATAAGTCTTCCAACAAAGGATGTAGGATTGAATTCCTCCAAAGCATCTACTCCTTCTCCATCTCCGATGAATTTAATTGGTACTTTTGCAGCTGCTGCTGCAGAAAGACAACCTCCTCCTTTAGCAGATCCATCCATTTTAGTTACAATAATAGAACCTATTTTGGTTGTGTTTGCGAAAGCTAATGCTTGATCATATGCTGCTTGACCTAAATTTCCATCTATAACTAAGATGATTTCATCAGGTTTTATCTTATCACTGATTTCTTTCATCTCTTTGAGAAGTGATTTTTCCTCTTTGTGACGTCCTGCAGTATCAATCAGAATTACGTTGTATTTTTCATCTAGAAATTTCTTGACACCATCAGTTGTGATTTTGACAGCATTTTTATTTTCTGGATCACCATAGACAGGAACATCTATAGGTTCACAAAGTTGTTGTAGTTGTTCAAAAGCTCCTGGTCTGAAATTATCTGCAGTAACAACTGATACCTTCTTCCCTCTTTTCTTTATGTATTTTGAGAGTTTGGCAATAGTTGTGGTTTTTCCTGAACCTTGGATTCCAACTAATTCGATAATAGTTGGTTTATCTGGATGGAGAGTTAATGGATAGAACTTTGTACCCAGAAATTTGGTTAATTCGTCATGGATAATTGAAAGAACGCTATTTTTACGACTTAATCCCTCTGGAAGTTCTTTATCTAATGATTTTTTTTCTACTTCGTTTACTACCTCAGCTGCTATATCGAAATTTACATCTGCTTCTAGCAGAGCCTTAAGCATATCATTTTTCAATTCTTGTATAGCTTTTTTATCAGGTGGGCCACCTCTAATTATCTTTGAGATGGCATTATTGAGGGCAGATCCAAGTCTTCCTAACATGAATAATCAATTCAAGTAAATATAAAAGATTAAAGAAGATTTTGTTTTGAAAGAAAAGAGAAGTTTGGAAAACTTCCAAACATATTATTTTAGATTGTTAGAGTTCTTCAGCATTGATTTTCACTGGTTCATTTGCTAATTCAGCACTTCTTCTAACCTTTATGGAATCCACATAATAGACGGTTCCTTCTACTTTGGACCTTCTTCTCACGGTAACATTACGACCTTTGACATCTCCATTGACTATAGTATCCTTTATGTTAATGTCATTTTTAGCAACAATGCTCCCAGAAATTCGATATGGGTATTTTCTCCTAGGTCTAAGAGTAATCAGTTTCCACCATTTTGTGTAACCCATTGTAACATCCTCAGCTAAAACATCTCCACCTATTTTGGATGAACCAATCATTGTCACTGATCTCTGAGATAAGACACTGCCTTCAATACTGGCTGACCCAGAAGTCTTCATACCTTGGATAGCTTGAACAGTATCTCCACCTCGAAATGATCCTGATGTTTTAAGAAATCCTTGAACAACTGTTTCTTTTCCAATTTTTGCTGAACCACTAAATTTAGCATTTTCTCCACCCTCAAGACTACCTTCTACTTTAAAAGATCCAGAAGTCTTCAGAGATCCTTGTAAAATAGAATTTCCACCAATTCTTGCTGATCCGCTGAATTTTGCATTATAATCACTTAATAGATTTCCATCAATTCCAAATGATCCAGAACTTCGAACATTGCCATGGGAAGTAATACCACCCAAACTACCTAATGAACCAGATGATTTGAATCCGTTACATTCTAGGTCTCCTTCGATTTTACAGGAACCTGATGCTTTCACAAATTTGTTCAGTTTTCCACCTTCTATTCGAGCAGACCCTGAAAGTTTAACTATGTCTTCTAGCTCTCTCAAAGCACCAGAAGAACTAATTCCAACTTTTTTCTCAAGTTTTTCACTTTTTTCTGTTGTTTCACTCATTTTTTTTACCTCTTGTTATTTTCTAAAAGAATTAAAGCTTAAGTTCCTCCCTGGTGATTTGGATAGGTTCTTTGGTTAGTTTTGCTTTTTTATCTATCTCAATATTATCAACATAGAAAACCTTTCCTTCAACTCTTACAAAAGGACCAATTCGAACGCTTGCTCCTTTCACATTTTTCATTACATTAGTATTTACAATATTTACCTCTCTTGAACCAAAAACACTTCCATGAATAATAGAAGGTTTCAAAGTTTTTAATTGAAGTCTATAAACGTCCTTATCTTTGTTAATATAAACATCTTCTCCAACCATATTTCCTTCAGTTTTTATTTTTCCAGCAATTTCAATCCTGCCTTGGGAAATGAAATTTCCACCAACAAAAGCTCCTCCAGAAATTTTTGCACCATTGTCAACTTGAACATTTTTCTGACCTGAAAAACTTCCAGAAGCTGATAAGCGACCTTTTAGTATAACTTCTCCAGCAATCTTAGCAGATCCAGAAAATCTAGCATCTTTGTCTCCATGCAAGAATCCAGCACATTTGAAGGACCCTGAGCACTTAACATCACCACGAGCAGTTATATTTCCAGAACTTTTAATTGAACCTGAAGCTTTTAACTGATTACAAACAACATCACTTGTAATTTTACCAGAACCTGAAATTCGAATATCTTTAGCAATTTCTCCTCCAGTAATTCTTGCTGATCCTGCTACTGTCATTGAATCATTTGAAATTGTTTTTACGCCTGAACTATAAATCTGGGGGCTTTTCTCAAGAAGCTCATGATTTTTCTGTGCTTCTTCAAGTTTTTTCTGATATCGACCTTTCAATTCATTATAATTTTCTTCATCTATTTCTCCATTATTGTGTCTCTTTTCAAGTAAATCGAGTAATTCTTCATACATTTTGATATCTTGTTTAGACATTTTATTCGCCAAGATACTTATTTCAGCGCTTTATATAATGATTTTTTAAATCGATTAGAACAAACTCTTAAGCGCTTGGTTAAACATTTGTAAATACATGGTAGAAGTGTTAAACCAATCAGCTTAATTTGAAATGAGCTTTAAAATAAAATGGTGCGGGGAGGGAGATTCGAACTCCCGAACCACTAAGGAACGGATTTCCTATCTGCGGACATCCGTCCAGCCCTTTTTTCTTGCCTTTCAGCTAGATCTTAAGTCCGTCGCCGTTGGCCACTTGGCTATCCCCGCTTAATGAACTTTAAATCTTCTTAACTACTATGGAGACTTCATTTCTTTTTTTAAAACTTTTCATGTTGATTTATATTATTGATTTCTTAAGGATGAAGTCTTGTAGGATCTCTGGGGTGAAGCCTTGCTTCTCTGATATTTGGTAAATTCAAAATCTTTTGAACAAATCTTTCAATTCCTGTTCCACTTCCTCCATGAGGTGGTGCACCATTTCTGAAGAATTGAAGATAACTGTCTACATGTTCCAGTTCAAACCCTTTCTCTGTTGCCTGTTGAGTTAATAAATCAATTCGATGTTCCCTTTGTCCACCTGTTGTTAGCTCTTGTCCCTTGAAAAGCAAATCAAAGGATTTAGTCAATTTAGGATCTTTATCGTCCTTCATTGTATAGAAGGGTCTAACATCCCACGGATATAAATCAACAAAAACAAAATCTGATTTCCACTTGTCCTTTGCATACTCCCCTATGATATTTTCAGCTTCTGCATCCAAATCTTCGTAAAGACCTAACTCTTTTCCTTCACTTTTTAGAATATCATTACATTCAGGTATAGTTATTGCTGGCCATTTACTAGGTTGTTTGTCAATAGTAATTCCTCTCTCTTCTAATATATCGTCTTTTTCTTTTTTGATTTTATTCAGTACATATGTAACAACGCCTTCTAAAACATTCATAACATCACTTTGATTCTCAATATATGAAATTTCAAAATCAATAGATGTATATTCGCACAGATGCCTGGATGTGTGATGTTTCTCAGCTCTGAAAACTGGCCCTATTTCAAAAACTCTCTCGAAACCAGCTACGAGCATCATTTGTTTGTAAAATTGAGGAGATTGTGCTAAAAATGCTTTTTTGTCGAAATATCCGATTTCAAAAACATTAGCCCCACTTTCTGTAGCTGAACCAACAATCTTAGCAGAGAAAAATTGTAAGAAATCATTTTTGTTAAAATATTCTTGAAAACTATATGCTGCCAGACTTTCTATTTCAAATATCTGAGCTATATTTCTGTTTCTAAGATCAAGATATCTATAGTCATATCTTTTATCTGGATTTGTTTCAATTTTATCACTAATTGCTATTGGATATTCTTGAGCTCTTTTATTTAGAACTGTAATCTCTGAAGGAAGCACTTCTTTACCATTTGGTGCGCTTGTATTATTTACAACTTCACCTTCTACAGCAATTATATCTCCTTCTTGAAAGTCTATATTGAAAATATCCTCCGATACTTTTTTCTTTGGCATGACAATTTGAACAAGTCCTGATCTATCTTGCAATTGAATGAACCTTAATCCACCCAAATTTCGAACCTGTTGTACCCATCCTGCGATAACGACATTTTTCAACTCTTCAGTAAATAATTTGGAAATGGATATTCTCTGAGTTAGAACCATGATTTATTCCTCAATTATTATGTTTGCTTCTTTGAAGCTAAATTAAAAAAGATTCGCTTACTGAGGCATTTTATCTGAAATAATGGCATATTTTTGATGAGATAAAGGAAAAACATTATTTACTATTCGGAATAATAAGCTTTTAGCGATGCTTATGAAGAAAGTAGTACTAAAAATTGGTGGCTCTGTTCTTTATAGAAAAGAAAATATGACATTAAATGTTGAAATCATTAAAGAATACATCAAGTTAATTAATGATTTATATGAATCTAATTATCAAATTGCAATTGTTGTGGGAGGAGGTAAACTTGCTAGATCAATAATAAAGGCGAGTGAAATACTTGGTCAAGTAGCTACATATAGTGATATTCTGGCAGTTGAATCCACAAGAATTCATGCTCTATTATTCATAGCTTCCCTGGGGGATAAAGCATATTTACTTGTACCTAGGTCTTTTGAAGAAGTAAGTAAAGCACTTTCTACAGAGAAGATTGTTGTATCTGGAGGATTACAACCAGGTCAATCAACAAGTGCAGTATCTGCTTTAATCGCTGAATATATGGGGGCGGATTTACTTATTAATCTCACAGATGTTGAGCAAGTATTTGATAAAGATCCTCATAAACATCCAGACGCTAAACCGATAGAACAAATGACAGCAGAAGAATTACTCACCATTATTTCAAAACAGCAAGAAGAACCTGGGAAGTATGATCTTTTTGATAGAGTTGGATGTGAAATAATCAAAAGATCAAAAATAAAACTAGCATTTACTAGTGGTTCAAATCCCGACAATGTCAGAAGGATATTGAAAGGAGATAAAATTGGGACTATAGTACAAGGATAAATTAATTCATTCAGAATTTATTCTTGCTATGATTATGTATCATATGATTTGTATCGAAGAATGGCCGCAATGCCACCAAAAGTACCATATAATATAGCTCCATCATCATGAGTTGTAGATATTACTTCTAAAGTTGCTCCGGTTTTCTCTGCTATTTCATTTAATTCTGCGATAAAATCATTTTCTTCATCAATAAATAGCTTAGATTCATTGCACTTTGGACATTTTTTAGAAGACAGTTTTTTGACAAAATCATTGTAATCTTTTGTTTTCACAGATTCTACGTTTTGATAATCACAAGCATCACACTTCACTACAATGTTTACTCTATCAACATCTTCACTCACAAGTATAGTTTCTACTGCTCCTCGATTCAAAGCTTCACGAACTTGTTTTTCACCATAGGTAGCTAGTCCTGTGTCTCTTCCAATATGCTCCATGAAGTTGTTCATTAACTCTTTTTCTTTTATGAGTTCAAAATCTGATAATTGGCTTTGTGCTCGTTCTACTAGCTCTCGAATTCCTTGTGATCCTGAATATCCTACATCATATGTGCCAACGACTAGTTCTTTCACACGATAGTCAATCTCTTTACTTTCTAGAAATTGTGCTTTAGATATTGCGGGACCCCCCACAATTATTGCATCTACAGTATCGCTTTCCAAATAGATTTCATTCATCGTACGTGCAACTTTTGAGTACCATTGTTTGGCTGCTTCTTCTCTAGCTCTAGCAAAACGTTGTGCTGATTGACCACCCATCCCATGTTTTCCAGGTACATGTGAATCTTCATCCCAAAGAATATCAATTTTAGATCCTTGAACTGTTGCAATAGTTGACCCCCCTCGAGCTATAATTACAAGTCCATAACGTTTTTTGGTTTCTAGAATCTCTTTCAGGTGTTCAACAAGAAAGATATGATCACAACGATATAATTTAATTCCAACTGGTTCTGGAGGTGTTATTGCATAATACTCAACTTTGTTATTTTGTGTAATTCCACAGAAAATAATTAGACCATTTTCACCTGCATTTGGGATATTTTTCATTCTTGATAGAATTGATGAGATGGCAGATTGAATAGCTTTTCCTGTATTCTTGTCTTTAATGTTGGTTGCAGTACCATATTCATCTTTCAATTGTGATGTGATATCAGGAAGTCTTGTACCAGGAGGAATGTATAATGATATTAAACTAGTAGACATATTGAAGCTTCTTTTAGACTCCAATCTCTCTATAGCTTGTTTTAGCATATATTTCTCTACAGATGTTCGTTCCTTTGTTTCTTGTTGAGTCAAAGTCATCTCCTCATTTTTCCAAATCGGAATTGAAAGTTTGTTTATTATCAATTTCTTTACTTTAACATCTTTGAATTGTTATTATTCTTTTTGGTTTCATTCAATTTTTAAAATATATTCTTATTATGTTGGATTTAAGAGAAAAATTTTAGAAAGAATAAGAAATAATGTAAGTGAGAAAGATGTTAGAAAAAGAGAAAATTATCATTGATGTATTAGATATCTTAGTCTCTGCAAGAAGAGGTTTAGCTTTAGGTGATTTAATATTTCAATTAAATGACATATATCAATCCAGTGGGCAGATAATCGAAAAATACTTGTTAATCGATATATTAGATTATTTAACTATCCAAGGATATATTAGGAAATTTCAAGTGGGAACTTTAGATAGCTGGAAAATTACTGAAGAGGGAGAAGATCATTTCTATAGTATGTAGAAGCAAAAACTTGCAAAAGGGAAGTTAGTCATGAATCTTCGTGAATACATTGGATTACCAATAATAAGCGATGATAAGACTATAGAGTATAATACAAACGAGATTGCTGTAAAGTCAGTTGTTATAACAGAAACTAACGACATTAAGTTCTTCCTAAAAGAAAAGGACGGTCTTAAGGACGAAGAAGTATTTCGGGTTTATCAAACAATTAGATTACTTGAAGACAAAGAATTATGGGACGACATAAGCTTTGACATTATTGTAATTCAACCTGGGAAACTAGGAAAAGAGTATATGAAGACAATTGGATACTATAGGTCCGTTGCTGAAAATGGTTATCGTTATCCCGAAATTTATCAGATAGCTGAAGGCTATGTTGAATTCTTTTTACAACAACCAAGTCAAAGTCACGATAAAATCAAAGATGCCGTGATGATTAGAGCTCAGAGACTGGATGTTGTTGTTATACCTCCCGCATATGGATTAACACTAATCAATCCAAGTGAGAAAAAAGCTATTGTTACCAGATTACGAGCGATGGAAACTGCAGAAATAAATGATCAATATAAACAAACTCATGGAGAATGCTATTATAGAATAGAAGAAGATAAATGGGATTTTAATGAAAACTATGAAGAAATTCCTATGCTGCGATTGGAGAAACCTCAAAATAAATGGAAATCTTTGAAGAGAGGAATTCCAATATATAGTATTTATACATATAAACCAAAAATATTTGCTCCATTACTGGAGCCTGATCCTGCAGATTATGTAATTTGAATTTATCTCCTAATGCTCCAATCCATATATCTCCTTATCAGTCCACCCTGTAGATAATTTGAAAAGACTCACAATTTGTGCTAAATGACCATAATCATGCAAAATCATACGAACTATGGTTTCTTGTCTAGGAATGTTTCCCCACCATGAATCCATAAACTCTTCTTCCTTATCTGGACCAAGTGTTTCAAGCGTTTTAAGAACTCTTTCAGTTATTTCATTCAGTTCTCTTTCAACATCGTCAATTGTTGCTTTTTCACTTGGAATAATTCGATTTTCAAGAGCATATTTTGAAGATTCAGGTTTTCCATCTCTATAATCGTGTCCCATCATCCAATATCCACTCATAATTAAATGACGGAAAATCATTTCAGGACTCCATGCTTCTTTATGAGCAATATAATAGAAATGTTTAGAATCAACTTCTTTGAACCTCTCTAGAGCTTTATTCTTCTCTTCTAAAAATATTCTATAAATTTGGGCAGTTGACAACATAAATATGAAAAACAACCCATCTTTATAAATACAATGTAGAAAGTAGAACAAGAATCTAGAGGAGTTTTTATTATAGCAAATTGTACTTATTCTTCTACACCATATATTTCATCATCTGTCCAACCAGTAGAACGTTTAAGTAACCAATGCATTTGTCCTATGTGTCGATGTTCATGATTGATTAATCTTACTAGATAGATTCTTCTTTGCATTTTTCCTTTCCACATGTCAATGTCTTCTTCTTCTTGTTCAAGTGTAAGCGAAGATAATTGATTACTGAGAATGGGAGATATGATATCAAATTCTGTAATAACCTCATCTAAACTTGCTTGATCATTAACCTCTTGTTCAAGATCAATTGCGAGCTTAGAAGGTTCAGAAGTATCATCTGGAAGCTTAGCAAGTATCCAGTAAATATTCATAAGAAGATGACGACAGATTAATTCTGGACTCCAAACACCTTCAATATATGAATCATGGAAATGTTTCTTGTCAATTTCTTTGAAGAAGCCAAATAACTTCTTTCTATCTTCTTCAACTATATTGTAAAGATGTTGTATAGTTATCATACTGTTTCAACAAGCTTTAAGCTTAGACATTTATAATATTTTTAATAATCTGAAGAAACCTTTTTTATCACTTTTTTTTTGGTATGAATTTATGAAATGCCGCTTTCAAAGTTATTTCTTCTTCATCAATAGGAATTATTTTTCCTTCTTTTCTTCTCTTTCTTCTTTTCAATAATAAATAGATGAATACACCTAAAGAGACAAAACTCCATACGATTAATAGAATCATAACTACTCCAATAACGCCGGCCACTATTTCAAGTATTAAAATAAATATCTCGAATGCATTCATTAAAGAAACACTTCAATGTAATTTTTTTGCATCTTTCTATAAAAATGATTTCATCAAAGTACAAGAAGAATTGTAAGAAAAAACTTTTAAAATAAAGAATAAACGAGATGAACAAGTAAGGGGCACTAGCTCAGCTTGGTTAGAGCGCACGGCTGATAACCGTGAGGTCGGCAGTTCGAATCTGCCGTGCCCCACCATCGTGTTTCTTTTCTATCAAAATCATAATAAGTGTCTTCTTACTCTTCTCAAAAAATAAGGTGTTGTTATGAATTCAGCTGACATAGATGATGTCAAGAAAACTCTACAAATATACTTTGATGGTAATAAAGAACTTGATTCGAAGAAAATTCTGTCTGTTTGGGATGAAGATCTTAAAATAATCTCTACTGAAAGAACTCAGGGTCCTCCTGCTTGGATTGAGATGGAAGAATACTATCGTAAGGAAATTAATAATGATATGAGCCAATGGGGTATTGATTTTGATGTTGTGACCATGGATGTTTTTAGAAATTGTGCATCAGTTAGGGTTGATGTAAAGTATAGAGTTGGTTCTAGAAACTTTGAGGAAACACAATTTCTTCACATGCTCAAGAAAGAAGATAGATGGTTGATCTATAGTAAGATTTTCGTTTTTTACTAATTGAAAGACAAAAATAAATCCCAGGAAAAATCATTTTCCAACTTCTTTCAACTATTTACTTGCTTTTCTTTTAATTGAATCAGTATATTGTTTTTGATTTTTTAGCATTTTGACTAATCTTTGAGTTGCGTTTATTTCTTTAATACTAGCCCTTGGTTTTTCATTCATTAAATCCTCAAGTTTTAAAACAACTCTCTTCTCATCTTGTTTAATAGATAGTTTAGGTATAGATTCTACTGACCTTTCTGTTTTTTTCTTCATAATGAATCACAAATAGGCTCTTAGTGCAAAACAGTATTTTCTTTTTTTACGAAATGTATTACCTAGATGTTCAGTCTTTCAAGTGAAAGACAAGTAAGATTTTAAATTACAACTGAGTATCTTACATATGTCTCCTTCTAGAGATTCTGAAATAGCAATTAAAGCAGGTGCAGATTTACTTCTGAAGGGTTGGAAGATGCTCAATAAAGCCTGCCCTGTATGTGTAGAACCTCTTTACGAAAGAGAGGGTAAAGTTGTATGTGTGAAGTGTAAAAAAGAGTACATCATGGTAGATTCAAAATCTGAACTACCTCAAATAAAATCAGCTGAGACTCAACAGTCAACTGAAACATCTTCTCCAAATGATTTCAGTTCCTATGATTTCAGTAAGCTACCCCCCGTTTTAGCAGATACAGCCAAAACAATACTTGCTAAAATCACAGATCTAAATGTCAAATTAAAAGAAACATCGGATCCAAAAGAAATAACGGAGCTTTCCTCAACTATTCGAACCCTTATTGATTCTCTTCGCTCTTTGGTTTCTTAGATTTTTCTCCTACTTCTTTTCTTAGGAATTCTAGTTCTTCTTTTATACCATCAAACTCTGTTCCATTTGCTATTTCATTGTAGTTAGCGTAAATGAAATCGATTATATCGTTAGCAATTTTTTCTCCAATTCCTTTTACCTCAAAGAAATCCTCTCGCTTTGCTAAAACAATATCTCTAATAGAACCGAAATGATTCAGTAATCTTCCCGCAATTTTGTGGTCAACATGAGGTAAAGACGAAATAGCTTCTTCTAACTGTATTTTCAAGCCCAAACCCTTTCTCTTTCCAATAGATAATTTTCGTTTTCTTTCTTCCTGTTCTCTTCTCGCTAATGCAAAAAGGATTTCTGCAGTTTCTTTTTGATTCTTCGTATAAATAATTGGAACTTTGAAATCCGCAGCAATTGAAGTTAAAGCCCCTGCCAATGCACTAGGGTGTAAAGATGAACTAAATAAATTTAAATCTCCTTCTAGTAGCAAAATGGGTTTTGAACAATTCTCTACTAATATTTTTATTTGTGAAAAGAGCCTTTTATCCATAATCGATTTTATAAAATCATCATCTGTTTTTCTTTCAACAATGACTTGATCAGAACAAACATAGTCCCCTATTTCTAATCTTTCAAATCCCAAATCGACTTCTTTATTCATTAATTCCTTGATAACTACTGTATTTCTTTCCCTGCTATCACAGATGATTTTTATGATACCTTTCTCTTTACTAGAAACGCTTTTCTCTAAATCGTCCTCAACTTCTGGTTGTTGGATTGATTCTTCAGTTTCTTTGAGCTCTGTTGTTTTTTCGGCATCCTTCAAGAAATCTATAATGCCTTTTTGTTTTTCTTGTTTTTTTGCTTTAGATTTATCTCTTGGTTTTTCAAGGGTTTTTACAAGTCTTTTCATTTTTTGTGCTTGTTTTCTAGAAGCCCACATATACGCCTCGTCTCTAGTTCCTTCAGCAATCAACATTACAACCTTTCCCTCTTTTCTTCTCCCTGTTCTTCCTTTACGTTGAATTAGACGTATTGCATTCGGAACTGCATCATAGAAAACAACTAACTCACATTCACCAATATCTAAACCCTCTTCCGCAACACTTGTTGATACCAAAACATTGTAAGTGCCATCGCGGAAAGCTTGCATTATTTCAATCTGTTCTTTTTGTGATAATCCCTTCTCTCCTTTCATGGAAGATTGTCCTACAAACCATCTCGCATTAATTCCTTTGATTTTGTTAAGTTCTTCACTAATTATTTTAGAAGCAACTCTAAAATGTGCAAATACCAGGATTCTATTGTTTGGATTGTTAATTACTTCTTCAGCGATAATTTCTCTTAATCTTTCAATTTTGGGATGAATGATTTTTTGATCATGTAAACTTTGGACTGATTCAACAACGGTTTTCATCTCATCAGAGAATATTAGTTCCTTTAAGGCTCTACTTCCTCTACCAAATTTTATTTCACTAATTTGTCCCTCTAGGTACTTATTGAGTGATGGAATACCTTGAGTTTCTATGAGTTCTATAGCATGAGATACTCTAATCGAATTTCCTACAAATGCTAATGCTCTGAAGAAATCTGTTCTATCATCGTCAGATTTGTCACTGTATTTTTCATAAACTTTAGCTCTAAGTTTTAATAATTCTCTTCTGGGGTTGTTCTTTGGTTGAGCAGAATTGATGATGTCTAATTCTTTCAATCCTTCCAGAATAATTTTGTAAATACTATTTAATGTTTCAATAATATTTCTGAATTCTTTGGAAAGGGGTATAATTTCCCAGTTTTCCTGTATTTCGTGAATATATTGTTTAACATCGTCAGAGCTTTCATCTCTCATTTCGACATTGAAAGCTTTAAGATTTTCTTGTACCTCTTCTATACGTTCTATCTTAGAACCAGGACTTGCTGTTATTCCAAGAAGAAGAGGATTTTTTGCTTTCTTATTATATTGTTCTGCTATGAAAACGTAGCTGTGATCTCCAACCGCTTTATGAGCTTCATCTAAGCATAAGAAGACAATTTCTTCCAAATTTATTCTTCTTTGAATAATATCATTCTGAATGGTTTGCGGTGTACAAATCAAGATTTGACCTTGTTCCCAGACTTGCTTCCTTTTTCTTGGATCTATTTGCCCTGAAACCTGTATTATCTTTTCTGGATCGATTTCTAGAGAATCCTTTGAAATGGATTCATGTTGATCAAGAAGGGGTTTTGTTGGAGCACAAAAAACAATCTTTCCTTCTGGAAATTTTTGTAAACGTTGAGCTGCAACCATCAGAAATAAAATTGTTTTACCTAAACCTGTTGGAAGAATGACTAAGGAGTTCTCTTTAATACAAGAAGCAAACAAGGTTTGTTGATATAATCTAGCTTCAATCTTGTTTGGTTTGACTAAGGGATGGTTTAGATATTCAGGCTGATCCATGGGAAACCACAGTTTGATAGTAGCATAAATTGTTCTTTTTTTTACTATTTAAAACTATTAATTATAAATAGATATGCTGTTTTGTGCAAAACCCCCATACCTTATGCATAAGCCTTATATGGTACCCCTTAGAGAGAAAAAACTGTTCAATTATGGAACCCACTCAAAACTCTCAAGACCCTCCTATGAAAATCAGCATTCTTGTCAGTTCTGTTGGATTTGGGATGTTTATGTCCTCCTTGGATGCTACAATTGTAGTTATAATTCTTGAGAAAATAAAATCACATTATGGAGCGACTTCAAATGAAGTTCAATGGGTAATACTTGCATATCTCCTAACAATGATGGCTTTTACTGCTATCGCTGGTGATTTGGGTGACAAATTTAGTAACAAATTAATTTTTCAAATAGGGATGGGTCTTTTTGCACTTGGATCTCTGTTCTGTTTTCTATCTGGATACATAGGAGGAAGTATCTGGTGGCTCGTGTTAGCTAGAATCATTCAGGGTTTAGGAGCTACAGGAATGTTGGCAAACGGAATGGCTTTAGTTACTCGGTTTACAACCAAAAAGAATCGAGGAACAGCAGTTGGTATAAATAACTTACTTATCTCTATATCAGTAATTTCAGGTCCTGTCTTTGGAGCCTTGATAAGCGATGCTTGGGAGTGGGGTGGAGTCTTCTTGATTAATGTTCCTCTTGGAATTATTGGATTTTTATGGATTCAATTTGCCATACCAAAAACCCCCCCTGTTAAAACGGAACACAAAGCTGATTATGTAGGTTCAATTCTGCTTGCATTATTCTTAACAACACTTATTCTAAGTTTTACGATTTTTGTGGATATTCAAATAGCAAGTGCAAAAATGTGGGCTGGTATTTCTCTCTTAGCTAGTATTATAATTTTACCAATTTTTATTTTCTGGGAGAGAAGAACGGAGCATCCTTTGGTAGACATAAACATGTTGAAGAACAAGAAGATATCTATAGGTCTACTTACTGCAATTATCAAACATCAGGGATATATAGTAATAATCTATCATATCAATCTATACTTGCAAGAAATGGGTATTGTTACAGACATTATAAGAGTGGGATTGATAATCTCAGGATTACCCGTTGGGATGGCAATTGCAGCAGGTATTTCTGGAAAATTATCTAATACAGTTGATGCTAGATACTTGTGTACAATTGCCATGGTTGGTGTCACAATAATGCTCACTTTATTAGCAATATTCTTAGGTATAAGTACACCAATCTGGTTTTATGTTGTAGTTGCAACAACCATAGGGATGTGTATAGGACTATTCTTATCTCCAAACGCTAATTCTATAATGTCTGCTGCTCCTAAAGAAAAATTAGGTGTAGCAAGTGGATTACATGGATTAACTACTAGTATTGGCATTAATCTAGGAATTGCTCTTTCAACTCTAGTATTCACATTGGCGAGTAATCTGCTCTCTAAAGAAAATGGTCTTCCTCCTGAGAATCCAGTTAACTATGTAGAAGCTATGAGATGGATGTTCGGAGCATTTGCTGTTATTATAGGACTTGCTGCTATTGTGTCTTTTCTCAGAGGACCAGAAGATAGGACTCTTGGACAACCATCTTTACACGACAATCAAAATGATATACAAGCGAAGTAAGCTAATACTCCAGCTAAAAATAATTACCTAGGTCTTTAAAATAGTGTGAGTGCATCTTTAGTATAGATAATGAGATAAAATTGAGTATGTAATCACTCAATTTTTAAATTGAAAATAATCCTCAATTATGCAAGGTGATGAATGTGAGTGATTTTGAACCTAGACTAACCGAAAGAAGGTATATCCCAGAAACACAAGATATTAATCTATTTAATACTTGGCAAGAAGAAGAAATATTTGCCTTCAATAAAACAACAGGAAAACCGATTTATTGTATTGATACTCCGCCACCATACGCAAATTCATCTTGGCATATGGGGGGTGCTATCCACTATAGCAGCATAGATATGATAGCTAGATACAAGCGCATGAGTGGTCATGAAATACTATTTCCCATGTGTATGGATCGAAATGGATTACCTATAGAAGTTCAAGCGGAAAGAGAGTTCAACATATCAATGCATGATGTTCCACGTGAAGAATTCCTACGATATTGTAAAGAAATACTTGATAGAGTGGGTGATCAAATCTTGAATATCTGCAAAATTTTAGGTTTCAGCAATAACTCCTTTGTATGGGAGGAGGTCTATAAAACAGACGAAAATCAATATAGGGCACTTACACAGTCAACTTTCATCAAATTGTTCAGAGAAGAACAAATCTATGAAGATAATAGACCAAATAATTACTGTACAAGATGTAAAACAACAATAGCAGATAATGAAATTGATTACAAATCTGGATCTCATATTCTTTACGATGTCAAATTCAAGGTTAAAGAAACCGGAGAAGAATTGATAATCTCAACTTCCAGACCGGAATTAATCCCTGCAATAGGTGTAGTAATATTCAATCCAAAGGACGATAGATATAAGCATCTAAAAGGTAAAACTGCCATTTCTCCAATGTTCAACACTGAGGTACCGATAATGACACATCACTATGCAAAAATGGAGTTCGGTACTGGTATTTTGATGGTGTGTGCTTATGGTGATTCTGGTGATGTCCAGATATTCCGTGAACTAAAACTTCAACCTAATACTGTTATTGATACTGATGGTATATTAAAGGAAAATGTTCCTGAATTTGCAGGTCTTAAAGTAAAAGAGGCTAGACGACAGATAGCAAAAGCATTAACAAATCAAAATTTCATAGCTGAAAGAAAAGATGTTCCACACAACTTCCCAACTTGTTCCCGCTGTGAAAATGATGTGGAATTTCTATCGATGCCTGAATATTATCTAAAACAAGTTGAATATGTTCCAATCCTGAGAGAATACTCAAACAAAATGACATTCTTTCCCAATTATATGATACAAGTATGGCTAGATTGGCTAGATACAGTATCAATAGATTGGCCAATTAGTAGAAGACGATATTATGGAACTGAGGTTCCAGTATGGTATTGTAACAGCTGTCACCATCCTAACCTTCCAGAACCTGGAACGTATTATCAACCTTGGAAAGATGATCCTCCTTTTGATTCATGTGAGAAATGTGGGGCTTCAGAAGGTTTCAAGGGTGACACTAGAACTTTCGATACTTGGATGGATTCTTCTATAAGTGAGATTTACATCACTCTGCATCCTCACAATAAAAGAGATGATGATCTGTTTAATGAACTAAATAGTCGAGACTTCATTTGTGATATGAGACCACAAGGAAAGGATATTGTAAGAACTTGGTTACACTATACTATGTTAAGGGGATTTCATTTATACAAAAAACATGCTTTTAATCATGTTTGGATTTCAGGTCATGTGGTAGACAGTAAAGGTGAGAAATTCTCTAAAAGCAAAGGCTCCGCAATCTATCCAGAAGAAATGGTAGAAAAATATGGAGGAGACGCACTTCGATTATATGGTGCTATAGAGGCAAGTCATGGATCAGATATCCGTTTTCACGAACAAAGGTTACAAGGTATTTCCAAATTTATCAATAAATTCTATAATGTTGCAAAATTCATTAGTAGATTTCCTTTGGTACAAAAGGAAGATGTAGACTTACAACCCGCAGATGAATGGATTCTTTCTGAAATGAGAAAAGCTATAGCTGGAACTATAACTGGATACGAAATATTTGATTTTCAAATCCCATCTAAAATTCTCAGGAATTTTACTTGGGAGATTTTCGCTTCTCATTATATGGAGTTAGTAAAAGGAAGAGCTTACAATAGAAACAATGATTTTACTGAGAGAGAACAAAAAGCTGCCTGGTATACCCTACACAGAATTCTACAAGAAATAACCAAAGCGTTTGCACCATTGATACCATTTGTAACTGATTATATTTATAGACAAATATATGATAAAACTGTACATCTTGAAAACTTCACCAAACCAGAAGAAATCATTTCTGAGGAAAAATATACAGAAACAACTTCTCTCCTTTTAGATCTAAATTCAGAAATTTGGAAACTTAAGAAGAATAAGAAGCTACCATTGAATACAAACATTAAGAAAGCATATTTACCACAGATTCTTCTACCTTTCTCCAGGGATATTTCATCCATGCATCTAATTGAAACTCTTGTAGAAAATCAAGAAGAATTGAAAGAAGCAGAAAGAATTGAACTTCAAGATACATTAATTCTCATTGACCTATGATAAATACTATCTTTTTTTCTTCCCCATGAGAGTCATAATACTCTCATTTCACTTATTCTTCGATGATTTAAATTAGCTCAATAAAGAAAACCATTTTAAATAAGCAATTAGTCGAAGTAACTTACTGGATAGCAAAAGCATGCAATTTGTAAGCGTTAATAAACCTTAAAAATTGTACTCTTCCCCGCTATGTAATTAGTATTAACGAATACAAATAGGAGAATTAAGATTGCCAACTTACAGATATTCGGTTCAAACAGATCCTGATAGGTCAGCAAAAGCTTCAGCAAGAGATATTGATATTAGCAGAAAAGCAGCACGTGAAATTTGTACTGCAATTAAAGGAAAAACAATCCATGACTGCATCGAGTATCTAGAAGCAGTAATAGAGAAAAAAGCAGCTGTTCCATATAGAAGATTCAAAAAGAACGTTGGGCATAAGAGCAATGTTGTTGGATGGACTGGTGGAAGGTTTCCTGTGAAAGCAGCAACAGAAATTCTGAAAGTTGTCAGAAATCTAGAAAATAATGCAGAAAATAATCAGCTACAATTGGATAGATGTCGTATTACTCATGCTGTAACATTGCAAGGTACAAGACAGACAGGAATATTCACAAGAGCTCATGGAAGATCATCACCAAAAGTCAGACAATTTGTTCACATTGAATTAGTAGCCGAGGTAGCTGAGGTGTAAAATTATGCCCACAACTAAAGATTACTTACTAAAAAAATATCAAAGAAATGCAATAGATGAATATTTAGCAAGCGAATTAAAAAATGCTGAATATGGAGGTGTAGAATTACGAAGGACACCTTTAGGAGACAGAGTTATCCTTCGAGTAGGGAGAGTTGGATTAGCTATTGGTGGACGAGGAAGAAACATCCATAGAATAACAGAAGCTTTGAGAGATATTTATGAACTTGATAATCCACAAATAGAAGTTACAGAAGTAGAAAATCCTGAATTAGACTCAAGAATAATGGCATATCGACTTGCATCCTCCTTAGAGAGAGGACGTCATTTTAGAAGAAGTGCTCATGGTATAATTAGGAGAATAATATCGGGGGGAGCTAAAGGAGTAGAAATAAAAATAAGTGGAAAAATAACAAGCCAAAGGGCAAGAGTTGAGACTTTTAGAGCAGGTTTTGTTGCAAAATGTGGAGAACCCTCTCACCAATATGTTGATGTTGGAAAAGCTCAAGCACTTATAAGAAGAGGATTGTTGGGAGTCCAAGTTAGAATTATGATGGGAGATGCTATACTTCCTGATGACATTGCGATTATTGCTGAACCCACTTCTACATCAATGATTGTTGTTGCTGAAGAAGAATTAGAAATTACTGAGGAAACTACTGAGGGACTAATTGAAGAATTAGAAGAATATCCAGAAATTGGGGAAGAAGTACTTGAAAAAATTAGGGCTGAAGAAACTGTAAAAGATGAATTTGATGCACTAGATGAAGTGGATGAGGTTGTTAAACCTAAGGCAAAACCTAAGAAAGAAGAACCACCAAAAGTTAAAGCTAAACCAAAACCCAAAGCTGAAGTAAAAGCTAAGCCCAAGAAAGAGGAAGCTCCCAAGAAGAAAGCTGAACCTAAGAAAGAGGAAGCTCCCAAGAAGAAAGCTGAACCTAAGAAAGAGGAAGCTCCCAAGAAGAAAGCTGAACCTAAGAAAG
>JAEOTK010000403.1 GCA_016839875.1 Candidatus Heimdallarchaeota archaeon | reverse complement strand
TTTCACAGAACATACACATGATCATGATTGAATCAACGGTTGGAACATATTCATTTACATTTGAAAATAATCCATCTCCAACAAATCCAAAAACAAGCTGGCTTGCTGCATTATCTGCGATTTACGTAATAAAACAGATATAAAGTAAGAAAGTGAAGAATTAATCTATTTCTTTAATTTCCTCTACTTTACCACCTATATCTAATCCTGCATTTCTCCCTGTTCCTTCAAACAAAATTTCTTCTTTCTTTTTACTGATTTTCAATAGTTTAACGTGGATTTTAGAATCTATACTTTCCAAGATACGTCCTGTCATAGATCCTTCAACAGGTGAAGGTAGGTGAACTCCTAGAGTTTTTTCTGCTTCTATTTCTAACTTATGTTTCTTATCTTTGACATGAATAATTATTTTTTTGTCCAATAGCCTAAGTTTTGTTATTTTTGCTCCTGAATAAGTAGCAAATTTATACAGCTTGTCTTTAAGTAGAAAACCGATAATAAAGCCATCAAAATAACTTCCAAACCAAGGGATTTTTGCAAAAGATACCATTAGAGAAATATCCTTTTCTTCAAAATGGTTAGATTGACCCCATAAATAATAAGAAGGAAAGCTTCTACCGTAGTCTTTTTCGATATATCCTCTTCCTCCTGTGAAGTCTATTTCTTTACCATTAATGGTAAGTTTACCTTCTAGAGAATGATCAAATCCCAATACACCATGAAAACACTCCATAAATGGAACAAATCTGTACCAGTTCATTGCCCCAGGAGCAAACAACTTCACTGGCCAAGCAACTAACTCACCAAATTTGATTTTACCTCTAATATCTTGATCTTTCTTCTTGATATTGAGTTCTAAGCCTTCTGAGTTAAAATGATTATTTTCTATACTAACTTGGAACTCCTTTTTTGAATATGAGAATTGGGATTTATCAAATTCAAAATATTTCATTTCAACAGCTTTTCCATCAAAAAACTGGATGAAAGAATGACCTTTCCCTTTCTGTTCAAAAGAAACACCTGGAATTATAGCGTAGATGTTTTTTTCTTCTTTGTCAACTATTTTAAAATACCAACCTTCAAAGTAATTTTTCATCTTTAAATTACCTTGAAAAATAGCGGGTTTCCAAATTTTAGTGATTCTGCTAAACAGATTCTTTCACCTTGAGATACAATAAATGTGGTGTTTAAATTGTTTTGTGCTTAACAAAATGTAGAGGTTGGGTGGTCAGAGAATGGTCACTTTTTCTCGTCATCTTAAAAATATGTGACCAGTGTAAAGTATAAGTTGGTGAATAGTAATGAGAAGTAGAAGAAATCAAACTAGAATTGAGCAAATTGAGAAGAAATTAAGAATAGAAAACGAAATGAAAAAAGAGCAGAAAAGGATTATGGACATATATTATGGTCATGTGATTTTCGCCTAAACTTTAAATTACTATAGTTTTTCTTCCATATTGGATACTGTTGAGTTCAAATAAACTTAAGGCGCCAATAAGAATTGGTATCGATACAGGAGGAACATTCACCGATTATGTTATCGTTTCTGAAGGTTCTATAAGTGCATGGAAAACTCCAACTACTCCTTCAGATCCAAGTGAAGGGATTATTAAAGGCTTGAAGGATATTATGGATCTATTCCATTTCCAGCCACGTGATATTGATTTACTAATCCATGGAACAACTATTGGAACTAATGCATTTCTGGAAGACAAATGCCCTCCTGTAGCTTTGATTACAACAAAAGGATTTGGTGACATAATTGAAATAGGTCGTCAACAAAGATCAGAGCTCTACAACTTGAAGTTTACTCAAGATTATCCAATTTCATTTGATAAAGATGTAATCTTTGAAGTAGAAGAAAGATTAGATAGTGAGGGAAAGGTAACTAAAGCTCTAGATACTTCATCTTTAGATGAACACTTACTCTCTTTAAAGAAAAATTCAATTGAGACGGTAGCTGTGTCTCTTTTATTTTCTTTTCTTAATCCATCCCATGAGCATAGTATCTCGTCTTATCTTGAGGGAAGAGGTTTCAATGTCTTTTTGTCAAGTGATACTAGCCCACAAATTCGTGAGTATGAACGTTCTGTAACCACAATTGTAAACGCAAAAGTAAGCCCCGTTGTTAATGAGTATTTAATACAATTGCAATCTAAGCTAGTACAAGAAGAGATAAACGCTCCATTACTGATGATGCAATCTAATACTGGTATGGCTGATATTTCTACAATTGGCAAATCAGGTATTCAAACATTATATTCTGGTTTAGCTGGTGGTGTATTAGCAGCTGCAGATAGTATCAAACATCTAAATAGAACTCATCTTGTTTCTCTAGATATAGGAGGAACATCAACTGATGTATCGGCTTTAATTGATGGTCCGGTTGTTCTTCACACAAGGGATTTTGGAGGTTTTCCTCTTGTAGCTAGCATGGTGGATGTTGAAACCATTGGAAGTGGTGGAGGTTCAATTGCTAAATTCAAAGATGGTTTACTAACTGTAGGACCTGAATCACAAGGTGCTAATCCTGGTCCTGCATGTTACTCACTTGGAGGAGAAAAAGTAACCTTGACAGACGCAAACTTGTATCTTGGTTATGTTCATCAAGATAATTTTGCTGGAGATTTAAACATTGATAAGGAGAAATCTATACTCCAACTTAACAAATTGCTTGATGAAATTCAAACATCTCCATTCCCTCTTGAAATAGAATCGATTGTTGATTTAGCTATTTCAATAAGAAAGATACTGAATAATAATATAGCAAATGCCATTAGAGTTGTAACCATCCAGAGAGGATTAGATCCAAGGGATTTTGCTCTATTAGGTTTTGGAGGAGCAGGTCCATTACAAGCTTGGGATATTGCTCAAGAGCTAGAAATGGGGGGAGTGATTATTCCTCCTTTCCCTGGTGTTTGGTCTGCATTTGGTTTAGTTACTTCTGATATCAAGCATGAAATAACACAATCGTATCTCCAAACAATAGATGATTTAGATTTTGATGAAATAAATACTAAATTCCAAGAAATCAAAAGAAAATTAATTTCAATATTGAATGATGAAGAAGTTTTAAAGGAGAATCAAGTCTTTGAATTCTCAATTGATTTGAGATATAGGGGGCAGTCTGATTCTCTTACTCTAGATGTTACTCTGCCGTTCCAGAAGAAACAATTAGAAAATACAATAGATAGATTTCATGTGTTGCACAATCAAAACTATTCTTGGTTTGACAAGAAACTGATCGTAGAGATAGTAAACGTATCAGTAAGAGGTATAGGAAAAGTTCCCAGAATAGAACTTCCGGTTCTTTCTGAAGGTTCATCGGTTCCTCCTGAAGATGCTTACACGTACAGTCGGAAGGTGAATTTCGAAGGTGAATGGATAGACACTCCTGTTTTTACAAAAGCAAAACTCCATGCAAACAATGTGCTTGAAGGTCCATGTATAATTGACCAATTGGACACGACAACCGTTATCCCTCCTGGAGTTAAAGGAGTAGTAGATCAGTTAGGATATATTACTATGGAGGAAATACAATGAGTTCAAAATTCAGCTTAATTGAAGCCCAAGTAATAAATCAAGCTCTAACAAATGTAGCATTGGAAACGGGGATAGTACTTCAACGTTCAGCTTTCTCTCCAAATATACGCGATCGATTGGATTTTTCGAGTGCTATAATGGATAATGAAGGTAGGTTAATTGCACAGGCAGAACATATACCCGTGCATCTAGGGGCAATGCCTGAAGGATTGAAAGCTCTTATCAAACATTTCGGTGTAGAAAATATTCTTGATGGAGATATCTACATTGCGAATAATCCTTACTTAGGAGGAACACATCTACCAGATATATCAGTAGTAAAGCCAATCTTCTTTGATAAAACCCTCGTTGGATATATTGCAAATAGGTGTCACCATGCTGATGTGGGTGGTGCAGTTCCGGGGTCTATGCCAGGAGGAAAGTATACTCTTGAAGAAGAAGGATATGTAATAGATCCTACAATTCTGGAAAGAAACGGAGTTTTAAACCAAGAATGGTTTAGTGATTTTCTATCGAAAATCAGAGTACCTGTAGAAAGAAGAGGGGATATTCAAGCACAGCTAGCTTCAACAAAGATTGGGGAGAAGAAGTTTCATTCTATTCTTAAGAAGTATTCATTAGAAAGAGTTCAACAGATAATCAATTTCCTAAACGAAAGATCTAAGAAAGCCTCTTTAGATCTCATTAAGAAAATTCCAGAGAATCACAGAGTTAGTTATACTGATTATATGGATAATGATGGTGTAAGAGATGAACCTATAGCTATAACAGCAGAAGTTGAAAGAAAAGAGGAACAATTAATCGTTGACTACAGTAAAACAGATCCACAGGTTGAAGGAAATATCAATGCCCCATTTGCAGTTACTTTTTCAGCTACATATTATATACTGCGCTGTTTAGTGTCTAGGGAGTATGCTACTAATCATGGTTTATATGAACCATTGAAGATTATAACAAAAGAAGGAACTTTGGTTCATCCTGTTCCTCCAGCTGGGGTGGCTGCGGGAAATGTAGAAACCAGTCAGCGAATTACTGATGTGATGTTAGGTACATTTTCACAATTGTTCTCTGATGAAATTCCAGCAGCAAGTAGTGGGACAATGAACAACATAATAATTGGTGGTCTCGACACCAAGGGTGCTCAATTCACTTATTATGAAACGATTGCTGGAGGTATAGGAGCAGGAAAGAACTATACTCCTCCAAATGCGAAACATAGTCACATGACTAATACAAGAAATACCTCAGTTGAGGTTTTGGAACGATACTATCCCTTGGGTATAGAAGAGTACTCAATTATTCCCAACACTGGTGGGGAAGGGAAGTGGGCAGGGAGCAATAGTGTACGTCGTGCTGTAAGATTATTAACAGATGAAGCAATATTGTCAATACAAAGTGATAGAAGAAAACATCCTCCGTTTGGATTGTTTGGAGGAGAAAGTGGATCTAAAGGAAGAAATCTACTTATAACACAAGGTGAGAGTTTAGTTCTTCCTTCCAAATTATCTCGTAAAATACAAAAGAATGATGTTGTTATTATTGAAACCCCTGGTGGGGGCGGATATGAGGAAGCCTAATGTAGTATTTTTGTATTATTTACATATTACTCACTTTATCTTAGTTTTAGCTTCAGTCTTTGGAGTATGTCGAGAATGATGTATTTCAAAAGGATACGAAATAAGAATTCCATACCAAAAGATATTAGATATATTCAGACAAATGTCAAATTATGTCTGAATCTGAGTCTTTGATACTACTTGAAAAAGTAGGAGAAAAAAACAATATCGCGTTAATAACCCTAAATCGTCAAAAAGCTCTTAATGCATTCAACATTGATATGCTTAATCTTCTGGAAGATACTTTTAATTCCTTAAGAGACGAGGATATAAGAGCGATTATTATCTATGCTGAAGGTAAGAGCTGGTCTGCAGGAGCTGATCTTAAGGGGATGCAATTATCAGAGTCTGGAAAAAAATTGATCTTAAGGGGACAGGAAGTTTTCGCAACAATAGAAGAGTATCCTTACCCAGTTATTGCTGCGATTAATGGATATGCTTTAGGAGGAGGAACGGAATTAGCACTTGCTTGTGATATTCGAATAGCTTCTGAATCAGCACTATTTGGACAACCTGAAACAACACTAGGTTTACCTCCTGGGTGGGGTGCTACCTATCGATTACCCAAGGTTGTGGGTATGGGTACTGCTAAAGAATTGATATTTACTGGAAGGAAATTTCCAGCAGAAGAAGCACTGAAGATGAATTTGATAAGCAAAGTTTGTAAAGCTGAAGAACTCAAAGACGTTGCAATAGAATTAGCGGAGAAAATAGCTATGAATGCTCCCGTTGCAATAAAAGAAGCTAAAAAAGCAATAAACAAAAGTGTAACCGCTTCATTAGAGGAAGGATACAAAGCTGAACTTCAAGGAGCAAAAACTTGTTTTGAAACAGAAGATATTCTAGAAGGTATACAAGCAATCTTTGAGAAAAGAAAACCTGAATTCAAAGGCAAATGAGATTTCTCTTGAGAGGAGAGAAAAGATATGTCAAATAAAGAAGTATCTCCTGCAGAAGAAGAATATCTAGAAACCTTCTTTTGGTTTTTTGAATATGGAAGTAAACAAGTAAAGACAAATCAAATAGCTGAGATGATGAACGTAGATCCTGGAACTGTTACTTCTATGTTAAAGAAATTATCAAGGAAGGGTTTTATCAATTACAAACCATATTATGGAGCAGAGTTAACACCTGAAGGTGAAAGTATAGCAAGAAAGGTTGTAAGAAAACATAGACTATCAGAAAGTTTTCTAGAATGGTTAGGTGTTCCTTGGCATCAGATACATGAAGAAGCTTGTAAATGGGAACATATCCTAACAGATGAAATTGCTGAGATGATGGAACAAAAAATTCAACCAGAAAAAACACCTTATGGTGCTCTTATTCCACAGAAAAAACAAACGTCAAACAAAGAAACCACTAGTCAGCCTTTAGCTCTATTTGTTCAAGATAAGAAAATTGAGATTGTTGAAATAATCGAAAGAGCTATTGCTAGACATTTTCCACATAGAGCTACTCTACAAGAAGTGTATGTTAAACTTGAGAAAAAAGGCTTAAAACCTGAAACTAAACTCAAGATTTTATCAGTACATAAAAGAGAAGATGTAGCAATCGAAAAATGGTCTCTTTTATATGATATTGATATGCAAGTAGAAAATGAGAAAGGAGAAGTTATTGAAATTCCTTATTATCTTGTGAATATGATTTTAGCAAAAGAAGTAAAGAATTGAAAAAACTAGTCTTTCAATTCAGTAAGTTTCCACAAAATTCTTTTTGGATTATCTTCAAGAGAAACTCCGGCAGCTTTCAATTCATCTCTAATCTTATCACTCATTGTCCAATTCTTCTCTTTTCTGAATTCTCCGCGGATTTCAATGAGAAGCTTAACAAGTTTTTCGACCATATCTATAGAGAGATAGCTGTTGAAATCATCAAATAAACCAAAGACTACTCTAAGCTCATCAAACAGCTTATCAGCTTCATTTATCACAGATCCATTTACATCTTCAGCTTTTCTTAGATAATCGTTTACCTCTCTAGAGTAATCAAAAACCACAGCTAATCCATTAGATGTATTGAAATCTTCATCCATGGCTTCAATGAAGTCTTCTCTCGCTTTCTTAGTTTTTTCAACTAAATCTTTGTCTAAATCTGTAAGAACTGTTTCATCTAAGTCTTTTGTTTCATCAGCATAATTTTTAGTTAAGAGAACAACATCAAAGAGTCTATCAACAGTAATTTGAGCTTGATCTATGGCATCCTCAGTAAAAGTGATAGGACTTCGATAGTGTGTTTGTTGAATAAATAGCCTAACTGCATCAGGAGAATAATATTTCAACAAATCATAAATGTTGACGAAATTACCAAGAGACTTACTCATTTTCTCTTTATCAATATTAACAAAACCATTGTGCAACCAGTAATTCGCAAAGGTCTTATTTGTTAATGACTCTGATTGAGCAATTTCATTTTCATGATGTGGAAAGATAAGATCTTGACCACCACTATGGATGTCAATTGTTTCACCAAGATATTTCATTGACATGACAGAACATTCGATATGCCAACCTGGTCTTCCCTTTCCCCATGGAGATGGCCATGTAGGTTCTCCTGGTTTTTCATTTTTCCAGAGTGTAAAATCTGCAGGATACTTTTTATTAGGATTTTCTGCATCTTCTGTTCCTGCTTGTAGTATATTTTCTAACTTCTGATTTGACAGTTTACCATAATCTTTTGCTTTTCTAACATCGAAATATACATCACCGTTATTTTCATAAGCGAAACCTTTGTCAATCAATTTCTCAATGAAATCGATCATATGGTTGATATGTAGCATCGCACGTGGATGAATTGTAGCTCTTTTGAGGTTTAAGCTATCCATATCTCTGCGAAAACCGCTCAGATATTCTTCAGCTAATTCTAAAACGGGTCTTTGTTCTTTCTTAGAAACCTCAATCATTCGATCTTCAATATCAGTGAAATTCATAATATACTCTATTTTGTAACCTCTGTATTCTAAGTATCTGCGAATTGTATCGAAAGCTATCGCTGATCGAGCGTGTCCTAAATGCATAAGACCATTAACAGTTGGTCCACAATTATACCATTTTACAATCCCAGGTTCAATAGTCTTGAATTCCTCAAGTTGTCTTGTAAGGGTATTGTAGATTTTTGTCATATATGCACATCTAAAGTTGCTTAAAAAAGCGTTTCGCTTGGTCAGAAGTTAATTTTCTTTAGCTTCATCAATTTCCAAGCAATATTTTTGACATAATCCTTTTATTTTATGTTTTTTCAAAAAAGTTGAAAGAAACTAAGGTGATGAATTTTGACTGAAGAGAAATTTGTAAGAGTTACAGAACTTGTTCCAAATATTCGAAACATAAATCTGATAGCCAAAATTATCGAACTAGGAGATACCCGATTTGTTGCAAATAGAAAAACAGGTGAAGAGCATCAAGTTAGGGATGTCTTGATTGGTGATGAATCTGGAGTGGTGTTTCTTTCCGCGTGGAATGATATTATTGATCAACTCAAAGAAGGTAGTACATATGAACTTTCGAATGTTAAGACAATCTTGTTTAGACGAAAAATAAGGGTATCTTTTGGTAAAAAAGGATCAATAAAAGAATCTGATAAGCAAATTGATGCTGTAAACATGGAAAATAATGTTTCAGATAAAGAACATGGTTTTTCACCTAGATAGATTATTCTTCTAATCTTTTTCATATATTTTAAATCTGAAAGAAATATATACTTCCATTTTTTACTTCATGTGATATCAATGTCTATACTAGTTACAGGAGTCACCAGTGGTGTTGGTTACTATGTTGTAAAACAACTTAGAGAAAAATATGGTAACACAGAAATTCAAGCTTTATTTCGCTCAAAAAAACCTCCTAAAGGTTTGGAAGAATTAAATCTAAAATTCGTTAATGGTGATTTAACAAAGAAAATATCACTTGAAAAAGCATTAAAAGGTGTTAAGAAGGTTTTTCATATTGCTGGGGAAGCAAGGGAAGATGTATCTGATGATCTTTATCATCAAGTTAATCACATTGGCACAAGAAATTTGCTAGAAGCTTTTGTAAAAAATAAATGTGAGCGCTTTATTCATGTTAGTACTGTTGGAATTTATGGTTACAAATTGCCTTCTTATCCTATAAAGGAAGATTATCCTAAGAAGAGTAATAATGCTTATCACGAAAGTAAGTGGCTAGGGGAACAAGAAGTCTTTAAACTTGCAAATAAACATGGCTTTTTTGCTTCAGCTGTAAGACCCCCCTATATTATTGGACCAAGAGATAGATTACTAGGTCCAATCTTGTTTGATTTCCTGTTGAAGGATAAAAAAATACCTTTGATAAATAAAGGTCAAGGTACTCTGTCTTTTGTTCATTATGAGGATCTTGCTAATGCAATGATTGGTTGTAGCGAAGAGGAGAAAGCTAATGGTGAAGCATTCAATGTAATTGGAGATACTATGGCAGCAAAAGATCTGTTTGAAACAATTGGTAATATTTGCGATAAAACTCCAAACTTCATGAAAATCAATTACAATGTTGCATATACTTTGGGGATGATAAGTGAAGGAATTGCTAAACTTACAAAGAAGAAACCCAAAATAACAACTAGAAGAGTAAATCAGTTTTCTAGATCAAGAATTTATGATGTATCCAAAATAAAAGACATTGTTGGATTTGAACCAAAGTACAATGTAAAAACTGCGTTAGAAGATGCGTATGAATGGATGAAAGAGGTTAAAGTTGTGTGAAAAAAATACAATTCTCTTCTAGAACTTGGAAGTTCATCCGCTATGGTATTGCAATTAGTGTTACTTTAGGACTCTTAACGTATATGATTATTAGGCTAAAGCCTGCTAAAATCTTTGAAGCAATAAGTGAAATTGAATGGTGGATTATAATACTCTCTATTCTAATTATGATTTTCATGCATTTAATAAAGAATGTAAGATGGTATTTCATTCTTAGAAAACTGAATGTAGAATTGGGTTTCTTCAAAACTCTGAAACTCCTCCTAATAGGTTCATTTGGTGCATTCATAACACCAGCAAAGATTGGAGATATAATCAGAGCTTATTATCTAACAAAATGGACGGAAACAAAAGAAATAACGAGTCTCTTCAGTGCACTCTTAGATAATGTTATAGGTGTGATAGGAATGGGTGTGTTTTCTATTATTGCTCTTCCTTTTTTTGTACAACAACTTGACACTATAACTAAATGGGCTCTTGTAGGCGGATCTCTGATTGTAATCTTTGCAATCTTAGTTATGTTTAATGATAAAATTATCCGAAAAATTGGGTCTGTTTTGATAAGAATACGTAGGAAGAAAAGAGAGGAAACAACAGATGATTCAATCCCAGAAGAATTAGAAGAAGGCGGGATTATGAGAAGAATAGAAGACTATTATTCTCATCTTGCACTCTTCGATAAGAAAGATTACTTACTGATTTTGCTATGTACTTTCGCCTTTTGGTTTTTATATGGGGTTCAAGTAAGTCTGTTTCTCAGCTATATGGCTGGAATATCCATGTCAATTCAGCTTATCTTAACTGTAACAGGTATCGTAACTTTAGCTGCAATTATTTCTTTGGTGCCAATAAGTTTGAGCGGAATTGGAATAAGAGATGCTACAATTACTGTTTTGGTTCTATATAGCTTAATGATTAGTGCAGATATTGCTTTTAGTGCATCTCTGCTTCAAACTGTGATAAACATGCTTGTACCAGGATTAATTGGAGGTCTTATTCTTTTATATTCTAAAAGAAAGGAAAGAAATAGGAACTCTGAAGAAAATTAGAGAGTTATTTGCGGTCTTCTTGTGCCCCATATATTCTTCTAATGCTGTAGAGTGATGATGCGGATATCTTTTGACGAACTAATAACTCTGCAAGAAACCCTGTAAATAAAAACTGAAAACCAGCAATTCCCAGCAAAATTGTAAGTATGAGTAATGGTCGAGAACCAATCTCTTGACCTTGTGCATATTTGATTATAAGCAAATAGATGCCAAGACCTAGTGTTGTTAGGAGCGTAATAAATCCAATCTTGGAGAAAAATCTCATGGGACGCTTTCCATAATTAAATAGAAAACGAAGAGCAAAGAGATCAGATATACCATCAAAAATTCTTTTGATTCCATATTTTGTTTTTCCTTTGGTTCTGGATCTATGGTTTACTTTCACTTCTGCGAAACGAAATCCTCGATTAGAAAGAATTGCTGGGATATAACGATGATCTCCTTCTAATAGAAGTAAATCTTCTATCGCTTCTTTACGATAAATTCGTAAAGTGCAACCGCTATCGTGAATGCTTAATCTGTTTGTAAAACGATTGAAAAGATTGAAAATCTTTGATGGAAATTTTTTCAGAAAAAGAGCATCTTTCCTCTTATGACGCCATCCGCATACAACATCAATATCGTACTCAAGTCTTTCTAGTAAAATTGGAATGTCATGCGGATCATTCTGACCATCTCCATCAAGTGTGATAATCAGCTCACCTTTAGCAGATTGAAAACCTGCGAGCATAGCTGCACTCTGACCAAAACATCGACGAAGTTGCACTACTCGTAGATTTTCTTCTCCCTTTGATAAAAGTGCTCTAAGTTTTTCTAATGTTCCATCTGTTGAACCATCGTCAACAAAAATAATTTCATAATCATGAGGAAGGGATTTTATAACTCCCTTAATTTCTTCGAAAAGTGGGACAATATTCTCTTCTTCATTTAACACAGGAATTACAATAGAAATCATATTCTCCATCAACATTTTGAAATTCCAAACAAAAACCTTTCCACAAAATCAAATAGACATTGAATTGAAAAGAGGTTGGTGGACCGGTCGGGACTTGAACCCGAGGCCTCTTCGGTGCAAGCGAAGCGATCTTCCAACTGATCTACCGGCCCAGAAGAAACTATTAAACTGTCTTCATTACTGCTGTTTTTTAAAGTTTCGATACGAAAAACTTTCATTACTTATTGCAATAATAGCCTACAGCAATTCATAATATCAACTTTAAAATAACTCAAAGAAATAGGGAAATTGTAAAATGAAAACTAAAATATCTGTTTTTCAATCATTTTTCTTTGTTTTTCGGTATTTTTGTGGTATTACAATTCCCGACAAAAACGTTTTTGTAAACTACCGACAAAAACGTTAGACTGTAGAATTTTCGATTTAAACGCGTAAATCTGCCCCTCCCCCTCATTTCCAATGGAAAATGACGTTTTCAAGTACTAGGCCCTCTCTAACCGAAGAATCAATGATTGATGAAGTAAACGCTCAATTCATCAAATTTCTACTGGAAAGATAAAAGACTCATCAAATATAATAGATGATTTTAAAAGTAAATATTTTGTCTGTATAAATAGTAAAAACTGAAATAGTAAGTGATGAACATGGTATCAATCAACGAAGCCCAGAAAAAATTGCTCGAACTCATCAATAGCAGAAACAGTGTAAAACAATTAGATGTAATGAATATTCCAAAAACTCCAAGTAGAATTATGGGAGAAAAAATGCTAAATGCTTTTGCTTCACAAATATTAGATGACTGTGAAGGATTAGAATGTGATCCAACAATTGAGGATGAATTAATTGAAAGTCTATTAAGTACATTAGCATTAGCTGGAGTGGTAGGGGTAGATTTAGAAAGAAAATTACTAGAAATTCTGGGTTTGATGGAAATAGTAACAGCAGACAGTGCATAAGATTATGTTTATGGGAGGGAAGCTCTCCACTTCATTTTGTAGACTTAGTATAGCTTCTGATTTAATGAATTCCAAAGCGATGTCACAATTTTTTAAAGATTCAATCTTGCGTACTCAAGAAGAGAAACTCTAAATAGATAAATATTTGAGATTGGTTTAATGATTGGACTGAAACGTGGTGTGGTTGAATTACGACCATTTAATCCAAAGTGGAAAGGTATCTATGAAGAAGAAAGAAAAGCAATTACTTCTGCAATATCTAACTTTGTAGTCGATATTCAGCATATCGGGAGTTCTGCTATTCCTAATATTGTTTCTAAGCCAATTATTGATATAGCACTAGCAATTGATTCATTAAAGAATATTAAAAAAATCATTAAACCATTAGAAGAAATAGGTTTTATCTATCGGGGAGAACTAGGTATTCCCGATCGTCATTTGTTTGTTAAAGGGGGGGAAGAACTTAGAACTCATCATCTTCACGTTATGTTTAATGAACATTATGAATGGAGGAAGCATTTGATTTTTCGAGATTATTTATTGAAACATCCTGAAGAAGCTCGTCAGTATTCCGAACTAAAGATAAGACTAGAACGAGAGTATAAAGAAGATAGAGAGGGATATACCAATGGCAAAGCTGAGTTTATTAGCGGAATTTTAGAAAAAGCTATGAAATCTGATTGAAAGGATCAAATGCAGTAAAATGATGGAGCCTCGGGGGGGACTTGAACCCCCGACTAATTGATTACAAGTCAATCACTCTGCCGCTGAGTTACCAAGGCTTCTTTCTGCAGAGAATTTGAATGTAATCTAATAAAAAGTATTTTGATTGTCACTAAAAATGGTAGTTCAGTTTTTGGAGAAATGTTATAAAATCGAGAAATATAACTCTAATTTGATGATATTTAAAACCATAAATCCTGAATCCTTTGCTAAGGTTTCAAAGGAATTTCAAAAGATAATAGAAAATAAATTGACCAACAGTATTTTATCAATAGTTTATCATAAGGGAGAACTAGTATATTGTAACAAATTTGGATGGAAGGATGAAGAAAACAAGATACCCATAGAATATGATGATATTTTCAGATTTTATTCAATGACTAAACCTATTGTTTGTTTAGCTGCATTGATTCTTTATGAACAGGGAAAATTTAATTTAGAAGATCCAATCGAAGATATCCTTCCTGAATTCAAAAATGTAAAAGTATTGAAATCATATGACCAGAAAACAGGAAATTATGAGTTGATTGAACCTAAAAACAAAATTACATTAAAACATCTTTTCACACACACTTCAGGAATTAGTTATGGTTTTTACCCTGGAGCTCCTGTGGATAAATTTTTTGAAAAGGAATTCGGATACAAGGATGAGAATAGGGTCAAAGAAGTAATAGAAAAATTGCACGATTTTGATATTGTAGAGAATTTTAGTAAGAGGTTAGCAACCCTTCCTTTGTTTTTTGAACCTGGAAAACACTGGTGGTATGGTTATAATCATGAAATACTAGGAGTTATTATTGAAAAGCTGTCAGGTAAGAAGTTGGATGTTTTTCTAAAGGAACATATTTTTGATAAGCTTGGTATGGTAGATACTGATTTTTACGTTCCAGAGAAGAAAAGCAAACGTTTAGCCAAAGTTTACATGAACAAAGGTAGAGGGGATATAGTTGAAGTTAAAGGAGTGATTTCTGATGGATTTAACTCAAAACCTCCTAGATTCCTATCAGGTGGAGGGGGATTGTTGTCAACCCTAGGAGATTACCTTAAGTTTTGCATAATGATGTTGAATGGTGGAAAATACAACGGAAAACAGATTGTTTCAAATGAGACTATAGCACTAATGACAACTAATCAGTTAACAGACGGAAAATCGAAACTGGAAATGAATTATTATAAAATTGAAGATCCTGATGAAATCGAAAGAAATGAGGGTTTTGGTTTTGGTTTAGGTGTGCTTGTTAGGATTGATGAAAATATAAGTAGAGGAGGGATCGGTGAATATGGCTGGGGAGGGGCTGCAGATACAACGTTTACTATAGATCCAGTTAATCAATTGATTTCTATTACATTAAGTCAACATATACCACCAGATAATAACTGGATACAACCAATATTGGGTAGTGATACAGAGATAAGAAATCTAGTATACGAAATATTGGGCTTGTAGAATTGATAAGACAAACTAGATAATGAAAAAAAGATTTAAAAACAAAGCAAAGGTAAGAACAACGAACGAAACGATGTGCCGTTGTAGCTCAGTCTGGTGGAGCAGTCGGCTGTTAACCGACCGGTCGTAGGTTCAAATCCTACCAGCGGCGCCACAGTTCTCTTTCTTATTCGTTTTTACGTATTTCATTTAATGTCTTCAGGAAGACTCTGATTTCCTCGAGGGTGTTGTAATGAACTAAACTTATTCGGATAATTTTTGTTTTCTTATAGACTTCTTGAGCATGGGAATAAAAATGTCCTGAACGTGCTGCTATTCCTCCTTCCCACAAACGTTTAACTACTTCACCTTCAGCAATATTATCTAGTTCGAATGAAAACGTAGGATCTCTCTCATCTAATCGCGCTAAATCAGTTAAACCATAAATTGTTACTTCAGGCATATCAAGCAAACCAGGTATATCTTCAAAACCACTAAGGACAGCTTTAGATAATTCTGTCTCATACTGTTCGATTGCATTCATAGCGATTTTCAAAGCACGTTTCTTATCATCAAATTCAACAAACTGTCCATCATAATGTGATTGAACCTCTTTAGAAAGCCAAAGAAAGTGATCAATAACTCCGCTTATGGCTGCAAAAGTTGCTTGATTTCTGGTTCCCCACTCGTACTTCCCAGGAGGGGTGATAGGAGCCGTTCTTACTTTGTAAGGATTTAACTTTTCAAGAAGTTCTTTTTTACCATACATAAAACTACCATGAGAACTAAAGAGTTTATAACCTGAAAATACAAGAAAGTCGCAATCTATGGACTGAATATCGGTTGGTCCATGGGGGATATGATGCACTGCATCCACAATGAAATAAGCATCAACTTCTTTTGCGATTTTCCCAATTTCCTCTAGAGGGCTTTTTGTCCCCAACATGTTAGATGCAGATGTAATAGCAACAATCTTTGTATTAGAATCTATCAACTCTTGCAGATGATTCATATCCAGAGTACCTTCTTCCATGTTTAGTTTTGCATACCTAACTTGTTGGACTTTACCGCGATTATTTAGATCCTCCCAAGGATCCACGTTAGTATAGTGTTCGTAATCAGTTGTAACAATGTTTTCTTTTCCAGTCAATTCTTTACCAAGTGCATAGCTTAAATTGAATAATAATGATGTTGCGGACTCTCCCGAAATAATGGTTTCCGGATTTGGTGCATTTAAGAAATCTGCAACTGCTTGTCTGCCTGCAAGAATAATTCTACCTGCTTCTTCGGATTCATTAAAAATCCCTCCAACATTCGCACTGCAGTTGATTCTTGCCTTATTTTCTGCTTTAGCCGCTCGTTCTAATACAAGTGTTGCAGTACCATTGTCAAAGAATGCTCGCCTTTTTCCTTTAAAATCAGCAGCTGCTCTTGGAAACTCAGCTCTTATCTGATCAATTAAACCGTTACTAAATATCATCTGAATAAATTTGGATTCAAAGTAGGTTTAAAAGTTTCTTACATAGTCACCAATTTGTTCTAGAAATTCAGTTCTTTCTTCTGGTTTGATATCTCCTCTAGATAAATCAATAATTACTCTGTGAATCCCATTTTCTTCGTATTCATTAATCAACTGCTCAAATTCTGTATCCCTATAAACATCTACATGTACTGATAAATAGAAATCCCTGTCTTCTAATTGATCTTGATATGGAATTAGCATCTGTTTAATTTCCTGACCACTTGCACCAGCTGGGTGAAGTCCATTAGCATATTTTATTGCTGTCTCTATCATATAGTCAGATGTACCTGCTACAATTAGTGGTAATTTGGAGAGTTCAGGTCTTAATGGTTTGAAACTTGCGTTTTGGAATTGATAGTATTTCCCTTCAAATGAAGTTACACCATTCCATAAGTTTCTTATGATTTGAAGACCTTCACGAAGTTTACTACCCCGTTGCTTGAAATTTTCACTTAAAAAATTAAACTCTGTTTCGTTCCATCCTGCCCCAAACGTCATCACAATTCTTCCTTTTGTTAAGTAATCCAAAGTAGCTATTTGTTTAGCCACAATAATCGGATTTCTTATCGGAAGAACCAGAGTTGAAACTCCGAACTTTATTGTGTCTGTATGTCCTGCAAGAAAAGCTATAGTTGTAAAAGGATCAGCAATATTGTTATAGATAGAAGTAGAAATGTCTCCAAAAATAGATAATCCTTTCTCATCAGCTTGCATAATATGATCAACTGTCCAAAGAGATTCAAAACCTGCTTCTTCTGCAATTCTAGCTGAATTAATTAGATAATCTCCGTCTAAATTTACATCAAAGTTTTCTAGTGCATAGGCGAATTTCACCTCTAGTCACCTCTAATTTATATAGGAATGTTTCTTGCAGACCAGAGTTTGGACATTATTTTCCATTTTCCATTTATTTTTATAAGTGAAAGAAAATCTGTACATTCATAAATCCGTTTTGGATGTGTAACTGTCATTTTTACTCTAGCTATAGCAGAGTTGTGCCAAACATCAATGTTCTCTACTATAAGTTCTCGATTTTCCATTGAATTTTGATTTAATGGTTTTTTACATTTTTCTTTCCAAAATTCCATTGTTTTAAACCAAAACTCATTATCTGCTGTTACCCCTATATTTCGAGATTCTTCCCAGAATGCTTCTTCAAGTAAATTGAATTTACGTTCGTATAAACCTTCTAGATAAAGATTCACTATTCTTTCAATTTCTGTCATTTCTGTATTGATTTTCATATTTTCACCTCGAAAAGAAAATTCTACTCTTTGATTCTTTCAACTTTAAAGATAACTGGTCTTATTCCATCAGGACAGGCTGTAAAGATCATATTCTCTCCAGTCCAATTTGGAAATCCACCACCATTTTTTAGAACACTAACGTTTTTGTATAAACCAAACCAAGCATGATGACAGAAACCTTCGGGCATATTTCCAGTTTCATCAACAATATATTCCTCACCTACTTGTATTCCGCAAGGCAATATTGGGTTTCCGTTTGGTCTAATAAAATCATGTCCTAAGACTTCTTTTGGACTAAATTTCTTTATAACTGATATTTTTACTTTTGACATTTTTTCACCTTTTGTTTAATTATGAATCTCCTCCACTTTGAGATTATACTGCCTTTGAATTATTGTAGACCAATAATCAGGCTTTGTAACATAAAATCTCTTGAATCCAGAATCAGTTTCTATTTCGTCTAAATCTCTACCTTCAACAATTGAAGAATGGATTGTTGCGGTTAAATCCTTAAGATACTTAGTTATCTCTATAGTGTGCCTTTTACTTATTACAGGACCATGACCAGGTATAACTGTGATAACAGGCAAAGTGCAAACTTCTTCCAGTATCTCGATTGTTTTGCTACTAACTCCCATTCTAAAGAAGAAAACTGAGTGTCCTAAAAAAACACCATCGTTTCCATTTGGGTCAGTTGCTAGGTTATCACTAATATGGATAACAGATTCAGAAGGTATATACACATAAGCTGTGCACTCTGAATGACCACCAGTTACTTTGAAGATTATTTTCTCTTTCTCATTACCTAATTGAAGCTCATCATCTACTATTTTGGTTGGTAGAAAAATATCATTTTTAGGATAATGTTCCCAGTGTAATAACCTTCCTGGGGATACTTCAATGTTGTTTTTTTCTGCTTGTTCTTTCCATATTCTTACATCTTCTTGTCTAGTTTCTTTGATTAAATACGTCTTAAGCCCTATAGAGAAATCATCATAACCTGCTTTTGCTGCAATAATTTCTACGTCCTTAAAAACTGACATTGCTCCATAATGATCAAAATGGTAATGTGTAAGTAATAGATGTGATGCTTTTTTATTGAATCTTTTTTCCATGTCTTTTCTGAATTCTAACGCTAAATCTACTACGCGCCCGGTATCAACAAATACTAGACTCTTTTCTAATTCAATGCAAACTAAGTTGGCATCGTATTCGTTCTCAAGCACAACGATTCTATTCCCTATTGTGGAGTATCCGTTTTTCATAATTATAACACTAAAATACTTGAACCTTTAAAAATCTTTTTACCGTTAAAAATATTTTAACCGAAAAACATATTAAAATAGATATACTTATATTAATAGGATTAAGTGTCAAAAGAGTTGCTAGAGTGAATAAAATGAGCAAGAGAGAAGCAAAAGGTTTTGATCCCAGAGATCGAAAGATTCTATACTCTTTTTGGGATTCTTTACCTAAGTTAAAATTTGTAAAAGATGCTGAAAAGATATATTATGCTCACAATGCGAGAATATTGATTTTAAAAACACTTGGAGAAGGTTTCAAAGAGGAAGGTAAGGAAACTGGAGAGGAAGACGTAATTCGAAGAGCTCTAAATATACAAGAAATCTATCAAAGGATTCAGTTTTATAAGGAAGAAAAAAGACAAATTGAAGGTATAGATTGGAAGAATTTTGATATTAGTTTACATAATTTATATTTCCATATTCAGAAGTTAGAGGAAGCTGGATTGATTCAAACTATTGCAATTTTAAGGGAAGGAAAACATAATGTTTCATATTATGGAAGAAAAGCTCAAGTAATGATTTTTAGGTTAGATTACGAAGAATATGAAAAGATAAGAAATGCTTTTCAGGCAATGGCAAAGCTTGTTCCTTTCGTAGATTCAAAATTTAAATCAGAGGATGTTAATGATTTTTATAATCGATATGTTTCAATAGGTAAAAGTCAGGTAAAGAAGCTATTCGAACAGTTAGCATCTTTCCAAACAGCTCTAGACAAAACAGATGTTGATCCAGTTGATATACTTAATTTTCTGGAAATTCTTACCACTGTGAACTCTGAATTCATTTCATTGCTAAAGGAGATGGCTGCTTACTTTGATTTGGAAATAGATTAGAAGAAATTAAGACATATCTTAAGAAATAGATTTTTTTACAATGTGAAAGATTTTTATCACTATATCAAATCAGATAGTTGAATATGTCTTCTAAAAAAGAAATCAACGTTTTATGTATTTGGCAACCAAATGAGCAGTTACAGATTTATTTGAAGGAAGGATTAAGTGATTTACCAGAAGTGAAGCTGATCTTTCCACCGGATGTTGAACAAGAAACTTTTATTAAATTAGCTCCTTCTGCGGACATTATAATGGGGTGGAGACCTTCTATAGATTTGCTCAAGGCAGCAAAAAGAATGCGTCTCTTTCTTAATCCAGGGGCCGGTATTCAACACCTAATACCACTATTCAAAGAACTGAACAAGGAGAGGGAAGTTATACTAGTCAATGGGCATGGTAATTCGTATTTTACTGGTCAACACACTGTTGCTTTGTTATTTTCACTAATGAATAAAGTAGTTCTTCATCATAATTGGATGAAAGAGGGAAAATGGAGGTTAGGAGATTCACAAGCCGCCTCTATACCCTTGAGGGATAGAAAGGTTGGATTACTGGGTTATGGAGCAGTTAACCAAAATGTTCATCGTTTTCTTTCTGGTTTTGATATTGAGTTTGCAGTTTTACGTCGAAATTGGGAAAAACAAAACAACCCCTTGCCGACTCCTGTTATCAAATATACTTATGACGAATTTCATCGTTTTCTGAAAGACGTAGATACATTGATAGTTGCTGTTCCACATACTTCAAAGACAGAAGGAATGATACAGGAAGAAGAATTGGAATTACTTGGGGAAAATGGTTTATTAGTTAACATGGCTAGAGGAGCCGTTGTGGACGAAAAATGTTTGTTCCAAGCTTTAAAGGAAAAGAAACTACTTGGGGCAGCTTTGGATGTTTGGTATAATTATCAACCTGAACAAAACGTTGATGGAGAAAAGTATCCATATCAGTATCCTTTTCATACATTGGACAATGTTGTTTTATCTCCACATAGAGGGGCGTCACCTTTTAGTGATTTGAAACGTTGGGATGAGCAAATCGAAAATATAACAAGATTTGCAAAAGGAAGAACTGACTTCATGAATATTGTTAATTTGAAAGATGAATATTAAGAATAAAATAAAAGAAAGAGATTGAAAAAACTAAATCTCTGGAAAATGACAAGATACATAGTGGTCTGCATACAATTCTTCAAGAGGGGGAGAAACTTGTGAGCATATTTCTTGTGCTTTGTAGCATCTTGGGTGGAATGGACAACCTGTTGGGGGATTTATTGGACTTGGTACGTCTCCTTCCAGTAGAATACGATCCATCTTAATTCGAGGATCTGGACGTGGAATAGCTGAGAGAAGTGAAACAGCGTAAGGATGTCCTGTTTTACGGAAGAGCTCGCCAGTTGGTGACATTTCCATTATTTTACCAAGATACATAACTGCAACTCGATCAGAAACGTGTTTGATAACACTAAGATCATGAGCAATGAACATATAGGTTAAGTCAAACTCTAATTGAAGATCATGTAATAGGTTGAGAATCTGTGCTTGAACAGATACATCTAGGGCTGAAACTGGTTCATCTAGCAGAATAACCTCAGGATGAATTGCTAAAGCTCTTGCAATACCTATTCTTTGTC